>JAUSLB010000187.1 GCA_030646655.1 Deltaproteobacteria bacterium
AGGAACTCAGGGGCAACGATCTCTTGCCCCGTCACAGGGACGAATTTACCCTGCTTTCGCGTGTTTATATCGACCACATACTCTATCCCCCGGCTCTTCAGCATGTTGAGGAAGGCAATCCCTTTTGACCCGCCTCCCCACAGCACGGCGCGCTTGCCGCTCTCCTCAATACCCTTAAGCTCGTTCGCCCAAGAAAGTATCTTTGAGCCGTACCTTGTCGAGAAAGTGAGAACCTCCTTTACGATTGCGTCGAGCTCAGGGCCCGGCAAAGGAGGCTGGATTGCTCTGTCCGCCGGGAAGGCGTCTATGCAGATGAACTGCCCCTCGAAAGTCTCTACGACGCTGCGGACATTGAAGGCGCAGCCGTTAAAGAGCCTTTTTAATGAATAGGGGTAAAAATAGGAGTTGTGCTCGTAGATTATGTCCCATACGCTAAGTTCCCTGAGAGTATGGAAAACATTCGGGACCTCGAAAAAGACGACCGTGCCGGATCTGGCCCCTATGGCGCCGCGCACCCGAGCAAGGAATCCCTTAGGGTGTTTTATGTGCTCGAGCACCTGCCTGCACAGTACGAGGTCGCCCTTGCAGCCCGAGTATTTCTCCGAATATGAGTCCTGAACGAATACGACCTTGCCGTTGCCGCAGGGCTCGACCCCGCGTGAATAGCTCGTGTCGAACCCGATGCCGCGGTTCCCGCCGAGCTCGCTCATGAGATGGAGAAAATCCCCCTTGCCGCATCCGATCTCGATGATATCCTTTCCGTAAAGGCCGTAACGCTCTATGAGCGTTACGGCGAGCGACCGCGCGTAGTCCTGAAAAAGGGGCGAGAAGTGGAGCGAGTTCTCGTATTCCTCCGTGTAATTTATCGCCTCAGGGTCAAAGGCGGTATTGTGAATGTGCCCGCAGTTGCCGCAAAAGCCGAGCCTTATATCCCTCTTTGGGGCGAGGAGGGCCTGCCCCCGCGAAGCGAAGAGCACATTGCAGTTCACCGGTACCGCTGAGATATCGATGACAGGAGAGATCTCCGGAGAATCGCATACCGGGCACTCTGTCTTTTGCGGTGTATCAGCCATTATACCGTTAAGAGCTCGGACTCCACCCCCAACTTCTTCAGCTCCCCGGCTACCTCGTCCCTGTAAACCGGGTTCATCACAATGACCGCGTCAGGCCTGTATTCCTTCAGGAACACGGGCGGGACTATCTCGTGGCCTGTGCCGGCCATGTGCGTGCCTTGCCTCCTCGGGTTGATGTCAACCACATACCTTATCTCGTCTGCTACGGAGAGGGTCGTGAGGAATGCCACGCCCTTTGACCCCGACCCCCAGAGCACCGTCCTGTACCCCGAATTGCCGAACTCATGGAGCTTCTTTTTCCAGAGCGCTATCTTCTGGCAACAGTTCTCGGCGAAATATTTTACGCCACGCGAGATATGCCCGAAGTCGTCCTCCAGGGGGAGGGCAGGGGAAGGGGCGTTCTCCCACGGGCGGGCCTCCAGCATTATGTACTGCCCGCCGTAGTCCCTCCTTATATCCATTACCTCGAACCCCGACCTTCTAAAGAGCCTCGTAATCGAGCCGGGGCTGAAGTAAGAGCAGTGCTCGTAGTATATGTCCCAGAACGCGAGCTCATAGAGCACCCGCGTGACGTCCGGCACCTGAAAGAATAAAACCGTATCCCTCTTCCTGACAGAGCCCCTTATCGTCCTGAGGAGCGAGGAAGTGTCCGCAATGTGCTCGAGAGTCATCTTGCAGACGATGAGATCCCCGGCAGAGTCCGAATACTCCCCCGGATAAAAGCCGTTTACGAACTTTATGTTCTTCAGGGCCCTGCCCTCCATCCGCTCTTTTACGAATGCCGGGTCAAAGCCGACCCCCCGGTTCCCCCCGAGCTCGCAAAGGAGCGCCAAAAAATCCCCTTTGCCGCAGCCTATCTCCACTATCTCCTTGCCCCTTATCCCGTATTTTTCTATGAGGCCCTCGGCGAGCCTGAGCGCGAACCGGTTATGGAAATCCGAATACCCCTGCGACTCCTCGCATAGGGGCGAGTATTCGTGGACAGAGGGTTTATAGGCCGTGTTGGAGATAAAGCCGCATTTTTGGCAGAACCCGAGCGCAATATCGCCCTTCGGGTAATTTAGCGCCGCCTCCCTCGTTGACATAAGAAGAACGCTGTGGACTGGGGCGCCTCTAAATTCGTAAAATATCCTCATGCCGTCCGATGAACAGCACGGGCAGGCTATTTTAGCAGAGCCTTCCGGAGCCGCACCGGTGTTCGAACTAAGGTTACTCATCTTGCCACCTCTTTTGTTAAGCTATCTTCCATACAGGCACCGGGAGGATGAACTTGCCGCCCCGGCTCCGGTATTCCTCCTGCTGCCTTAAGATTTCGTCAGTAAAGTTCCATGCGAGAAGGAGCACGTAATCCGGCATATCCTTTAAGAGCCTTTCAGGGCCCCATATCGGGATGTGCATCCCCGGCATGAACCGGCCGTGCTTGTGGATGTTCCTGTCAACGACGAAATCGATCGTCTCGGGGCCTATGCCGATATAGTTAAGGAGCGTGGACCCCTTGGCAGCCGCGCCGTAGGCGGCTATCTTTTTCCCCTGCTCCTTGAGCCCCTTTAGCATCATCCTTAGCCCTTCTTTTATGTTGCTCGCCTTTATCGCGAAGTCGCGGTAATATTCGTAAGCATCGACCCCGGCCTCTTTCTCCTCTTCGAGTATCTCTTTTACAGAGCCCTCGGCCCTGTCATTACGCCCCGCGTAGAGCCTTAAAGACCCGCCGTGTATGGGCAGCCTCTTGACCCTGTTTAAGAACAGCGAGTGCCTCCTTAAGAGGTAATCGGCCGAAGTGGCTGAGAAATAGCACAGGTGCTCGTGATAGATGGTGTCGAACTCGCAGTTGTCTATTAAATCCCTCACATAAGGGACCTCTATCACCGCTATGCCGTCATCCTTAAGAAGGGCCTTTACCCCTTCGAGAAACCCGTTCGTGTCAGCCACATGCGCAAAGACATTGTTCGCTATTATCAGATCAGCGCTTTTGCCCACGGCCCTTAGCTGTTTTGCCAGATCTTCAGTAAAAAAGGCGCAGAGCGTGGGAACCCCGGCATTCTCAGCGGCCTCAGCCGGCCCCTCGGCAGGGTCTATCCCTAAGCAGGGGATGCCTTTCTCAACGAAGTTTTTAAGGAGGTAGCCGTCGTTGCTCGCTATCTCTACGACCGAGCTCTTCGAGCCGAGCCCCAGCGTTTCGATGAGCTCAAGCGCGTTCTGCCTCGAGTGGCGCAAGAGCTCTTCTGAAAATGACGAATAATAAGGGTACTCCCTGCAGAAAAGCTCCTCGGGCGGGACGGTCTTTAATATCTGCAGCAGGCTGCAGTTGGGGCAGAACGCGACATCGAGGGGGTAGACCGGCTCAGGCTTTTCGAGGTCTTCTTTGGTAAGGAGCGCGTCAGCCAGAGGGGTCTGTCCGAGGTCAATGACGTCTTTTAAGCGGCTGTAGCCGCATGAGCGGCAGATATTTTTCGTCTCTCCCATCTCCTTCTCCTTTTTTACCAAATCTTCCACGGCGCATTCCCGCTCTCCCAGAGCTTCTCAAGGAGCCTCTTGTCCCTTAAGGTGTCCATGCACTGCCAGAAAGACCCGTGCATGTATGCCATGAGCTGGCCGTCCCTGGCCAGCCCCTCCAAAGGCTCCTTTTCCCACTGGGTGTCATCCCCATCGATATAATCGAAGACCCCCGGCTCAAGGACGAAGAAGGCGCCGTTTATCCAGCCCTCCGCCGTCTGGGGCTTCTCGGAGAACTCCGCGACCCTGTTCCCGCCGAGCTTCAGATGGCCGAAGCGGGCAGGGGGCCGCACCGCAGACAAGGTGGCGAGCTTGCCGTGGGAGCGGTGGAACTTTACGAGCGCGTTTATGTCAATGTCGGAAACGCCGTCCCCCCACGTGAGCATGAAGGTCTTGCCGCCGAGCCATGATTTAAGCCTCTTTATCCTCCCGCCCGTGAGCGTCGTCTGCCCTGTGTCTATCAGGTCAACGGTCCAGTCAGGGACATCGCTCTCTTTAAGTATAACCTCGCCTGTCCCCGTCTTTACCGTCATGTTGCTGTTCAGCGCGCAGTACTCCTTCATCCATCTCTTTATGTAGTCTCCCTTGTAGCCGAGCGCTATCACGAACTCCTTATACCCGAAGTGCGCGTAGTACATCATTATGTGCCAGAGTATCGGCCTTAAGCCTATCTCGACCATCGGCTTAGGTTTCACTTCAGTCTCCTCGGAAAGCCTTGAGCCCACGCCGCCGGCAAGGATCGCAACCTTCATGCCAAGCTCCTTTTTTTAAAATCTAACAGTTTGCGAAAAAACTCAAAATTTGTTCAGGCTGCTGAAA
>JAUSLB010000202.1 GCA_030646655.1 Deltaproteobacteria bacterium
CGGGTGAGAAAAATCTATGCTGTAGTCGATCGTAAGCACTATGTCATCAGCCGGCAGGAGCGCCACATACTTATCCCCGACAGCTACCCTAATGGGCCTCTTTATGACGAAGTATCTCCTCGGGGAGGTGAGGGTCTCAAATCCCGCCCCCTCTATCAACTCGATAAAGTGCGAGGAGCTCCCGTCCATTATCGGGACCTCGGGGCCGTCAAGCTCGACGATCGCGTTATCTATACCAAGCCCGTAGAAAGCCGCCATAAGGTGCTCGACCGTAGAGATCGTAACGCCGTTTAGCCCGAGGGTTGTCGCATAGCTCGTATTTACGACGTTAGAGGCCTCCGCCCTTATAGCCGGGGCGCATGGCACGTCTTTCCTTACAAATGTAATGCCGGTATCCTCGGCAGAGGGCAGGATCCTCACATTTATATCAAACCCTGTATGAAGCCCTATGCCTGAGAACCTTACGGCTTCCCTGATTGTCTTCTGCATCTTCATGCCGGAGTATAACAGCAATATCTGTGCCATAAATAAAATCCTAATAATTCAATCGGTTAAGTAGCTTATAGGTTCCGGGAAATGTATTATTAATACCACAAGGCGCTTAAAAATCTCATTTCTGCAACACTATCTACGGGTAAAGAAGTAGAGTATGAGCGAAAGGATTATGCTGATTACGATAGAAGTGGCAAGCGGGAAGTAGAAGACGAAGTTGTCCCGCTTTATATAGATATCTCCGGGCAGTTTTCCGAGGAACGGGATCCTTGGCGCGAAGGTAAGCATAAGCCCGATGATTACGATTACAGCCCCGATTACTATGAGGGTCCTTCCGAGCACTGAGCTAATTATAATCGTAAGGAAGAAGGGATGTCAAGGAAGGGGGGCGGGATAAGCAGATTATGAATCGCTAAAAGGTTTAGGAAAGGATTGAAGCTCCCCTGCAACAAGATGCGGGGGATGCTCGCTATAAGCTATCACCTCCCCCACACCACCTCCACCGCCTTTTCCACAGACCTGCCACCAAAATAAAATGTAATCACAACTATCATAACTTCCTTGTGTATGTCAGAGAGCGGAATCAGCGGGAACCCGAGATAAGGAGCCAGAATAGTCCACGCAAAGATACCCAACATGACAAAAGACCACGCGGGCCTGTGGGTCACTGTCAATACCCGTGTCCAGTTTGGAGAATCCCCCGCCTCTTTCCCTGCAAGCTCCCTCGCGCCCTGAACATCAATGATAGCCGCCCTGTACTCCTCTATGGCAAGCCTTCCTGCCTCTATCCTAAACTCTGCCTTCTCCTTCTCGCCCATTGAGGACGGCAAATATTTATCCGCGAGCCTGCCGACGACCTTGCCGACCGTATTCTGGATGATATCTCCGATCAAAGGAGTTGCCATATTAAACCCCTCAAATAACCCACTGTATTTTCAGCTCGAACTCGTCCATCCCTTTTAGCATCTCCATCATCTCCTTAAAACCCTCTTTGCTCGAAAGCACCGCTGGAACCCCGTTAAGCCTCCCGAAGCTCTCCCCCACAAGGATACAGCCGTGCGTGTCTTCTTCAGTATTTCCCGTATGAAGGAGTATGTGCGACCTTCCGGGTACATTCGCCACCTCGAAGGTCTCACCGAACTTAGGGGAGATTACCCGCCTGCAGGCATAGGTATTTTCCGGGATGCAGGAGGCGTTCTTAAGGTTATCCCTCCACGGGTCTTCGAGGGTTAAGGCAAACGGAGTCCCATAGATAATCAGCACCCCGAAAGTGCCCCCGTCATTAGAGGCTACCCTCTTTAATACAAGAGATGTCATCGTTACGGCCTACTTTATCGTGAGGTGGTTTATTACGTAGATGTAAGCGTCCTTTATTATCCATAGCGCGAGCGCCCCGCATATCCAGAGGAACGCCCTCACGGCGCTCTTTTTGGTCTTCAAAAGGTCTTTCACAGCCTGCTGCTCCGAGCGGGTCATGTGGCACTCCGGCTGATGCTCTTTTAGCTCAAGGGCTATAAGCCTCGCGAGCTCTCTCGGCTCTATCTCGTGCATTATATTTTCCTTATAAGCTCCCTCAGCTTGAGGCCTGTTGGGACCGCAAAGCCCTGCGACGGAGCCAATTCTTTTGAGGTGTCGACATCAAAAGCCTGCATCACGTATTCCGCCCTGTCGATCTTGACAATCGCGGGCTGTCCTGTAGCCGGGTCTATCACCGCCCTCGGCCCGCTTGCCGCCTCTATCTCCATGGCGGTCAAGGTATCTATGTTTATCCAGCACTGCTCTGACCCGGCAGGGATGGAATCGTAACTTACGATGGGCGAGCCGCTCTCAAGCGGCAGCGTATCGGCGCAGTAGCAGGCACGGATCTTTCCATTCGGTTCGTGAAGGACTTCTATGAACATTTAAGGCCTCCTGATTTAGTTTATGTGATAGTCCCAATAGACGGTAATATCGGTATTTGACCCGGGCCCGAGAATAAGCGCAATCTCCCTGTATGTCCCCGGGGCGGACTGGTCGTTCGTCCTGCACTCAAGCCTTGCCGGGGCAGAGCCCGCGTTATTGATCGTAATGTGAGGCATGTGGCTGTACCGGGCTATAGATATATAGGCGGTATTGCTCGAGCCGTTTATGTTGAAACTTCCCTGCGCAAGCTTAAGCTTCGCGACCGTCACGACGGAATCAGCGAGAACGACGCTTTTGCTGTTTATCCCGTCGTGGTCGTGGTCGATCGCCGGGGTAAATGAATTCCCGAGCCACTCCTTAAGGTGAACAAGGTTCTGCCGGATGCCTTCCATGAGTGTAACGTCTATGGGGCTGTCCGCGTCCGTCTGGCCCGAAGTGATATTATTCCAAGAGTATGTCGGCTCTGCCATCAAATCCTCCTTTGATTGACATTTTCAACTGCGGCTTGGCCGGAATGAGTGTCAGAACTCTATTCTGCTGGCAAGGGAATCTCTCGTTGATATAGCTCGCCTTGTCACTTCGTGAGCCGGCGAGCATCCAGACGTCCATGCCTCACAGATCGCCCGGCTTTTCAAGTCTCGCAATTTACCCCCCCCGTCATCATTATGGGGGGATCGCCTTAGCAGGTTGTCTTTCAACAGCCTGCTAACGAACGGAAATCCGCTACCAGATATAATAGCCGTCCGCCTGAGCGTTGTTCACCTTATTATCCGCCCCTCCCACAAAGCCCCAACGCCTCTGTTCCGCTGAAGCCGACTGGTAATCCGGGAAGCCGGCTGGCGCGATAAAGCCGTACAGCCTGAACATGCGGGTCTCGATCGCCTCGCAGCTCACCTTGTGCGCCGTGAAATCCGGCCTTACTGAAGTGAGCATCACCCGCTCTTTTACCCACTTTTCCGCTCCGAACCCGGCGGCCTCATCGGTGGTCAAATCTTTTATATCCGCCGGCCTTATAAATTGGGAATTGAACGCGGCGTTATTCAAGTCTATGTCGAACGAGACAGCAGCGACCGGGTCCCTGTAGCGGTTAAGTATCTTCTGTGCGAGGGAAGAGGCGAACTTATCCCCGTCCAGAGGAGCTATTGAGACAGTATCGTTCTGGTCCGCCTGCGGGAGTTCCCCGGTAACGGCGATTACCCTTGTGTATTTTGTCTTATCAGAATCAAAGAGCTGGTATTTGCCGTCCTTAGAAAGCCTTATCGCCTCCCCTGCCGTGCCGCCGGGCGCCGTCCAGCTTAATGTATTCGCGCTCTTTACATAAGAAAGGGTACCTGCCCCTGTCCCATTGGCCTTCGAGACATGATAAAGCTTAACGCCGCTGATATTCGCCTGCGTGTATGTCCTTGTCCTGATCCATTTGCTCTTTATTACCCTTGTGCTTATCTCGTCCCAGCGGGAGGGGTCCTGCGACTCCCCGTCGGCCGCGATATAGGCAGCCTCGTAGTTCTCCTCCTTGTCGCTTCCGGATTCGTCGTAGTCGTAATAGACGATTATGCGGTTATAGAAATTATCCTTGTACCCGCTCTTTATGCTTAAAGTGTCTTGGAGGATATTGTTCTCATCCGTCCATTCCTCTACGGTTTCAGACGGCGTGGGCGGGGCAAATACCTTGAAGTTTATCTTCTCCCCGTCGTGGACTATGAAGGAATTGGTCTCTATCTGCAGCTCGTTTAAATACTCGTTGGCCTCCCGGGGCTCGGTTAAAACCCTGTCGAATGTCCAGCCCTGAAGCCACCTGTCCCTTTCAGAGGCAAACCCGGATGAATCGACATAATCAGCCCCTATCGAGAGCCTGTTCAGGAGCATATCGGCCATTATATCCGCGGGGTTCGAGCTCCGGTAATCTATATACTGCGTTTTTGACGAGTTCTCGACCGGCAGTTTGGATGAGGCGCTCTTCAGATCATCCGCAACCGTTACCGTAAGCTCATCCCCCTTCCTCGACCAGTCGAGCACCTTGCCGGCGAAGGTGGTTGCGTAATCCGAATAGGTGAACCCCTTTGAGATAAAGCCGTCCTTACGGAGCGCCCGGCGGTTCTTGAGGTGCTCGTCTTTTATGAGCCCCTTGAAATTCTCCCTCCCTGCTATCGCGAAAGTAAGCTGGCCTCTTGTCGAATATCCGCTCTTGGGGTCTAGTTTATTCTGGAGGGATGAGACGGACTTAAGCGCCGGGACTACCCCGGGCATCTCATCGCTTCCCCATGCGAAAAGCGTTCCGTCCGCCTTATAAGACCCGTCCGCGAGGAAGCGCGTAATGACCGGCCCGCCTGCCCAGAAGCCGAATCTTACGACGCCGCTATCGAGGGTAAGCTCCACCACGACATTCGGCGTATTTACGCCCTTCTTAAGCTCTCCCAGATATTTTGGTGTAAGCTTTATAGCCATTATTTAAACCTTTAGGATTTATTTATGCGCTTATCGTCCCGAAGTTCTTCCAAACCCCCGGCGTCCCCCCGGTAGTGCAGACCCAGCCTATACTGCCTCCAGCGGATGGGGACGAGTTGTGCCTTACATCCCCCACCGAATGGGTGAAGTCCTTGAATATCGAGGATGCGTCTGTCGGGATGACCGCCTCCTTGGGTATATCCCTTCCCACCTCGTGAAAGTTTGTCCCGTCAGGGGTAAAGAGGACAAGGGTTGATCCTGTTCCGTAAACCCCGCCCTCTTTTAGCTTTATGTTCGCGCTCTCGTAAATCCTTGTGAAAGAGTCATTGAGCCTGAAATAAAGGGTCTGCCCTGCCTGCGCCCCGGTTAAATTGCCTATGTTCGTGGCTACGGTATTCTGGAATACATACCTGTTCCTTATTTTTAATAGCGCAGGGGCCGAGGCGTTGGAAGATATCGCAAGCTCCACCTCATTTGTCGGCGAGAAGTTCACGACGGTATTCGTCAGGCTCATCCCGGAATAAGCCGTGCTGAAGGCCGTATTGGTATTCTCCCATACTATTGAAGTGCAATTAGACGCTGACAGAGTAGTCCTTGTCCCAGCCGAGCCGTTGAAGGTATTGCAGGCTATAGCAACCTCTGATATTGACGTGAGGTCTATAGCCGTATCGGTATCCCAGAAATAATTCCCGTTTATATCAAGCCCCCTGAGCGTTGCGGCCCCTTTTATCCCGGTCGTGTTATACTCGATATGGTTCTTGGTAACTTCAGCGCCGTACAGGGTACCTGCCTGAAAATCTATCCCGATGCCATTCCTTCCAACCGCGCACTGCTCTATCAAAACCCCGTCGGCGGCGGTCGCAAAAGATAAAATGATGCCGGTAAGGTTTATCTGAGAGAGGCAGTCCGCAAGGGTTATTTGCGTCGCGTTCTGCCCTGAAGGCGAAGAAGAGGAGACCTTAAAGCCTGTCCCGTGCTTATAGTATGTCCCGCTTATCAGCTTTCCGAACTTCGCTTGACAGGACTGCAAGTTGATGTTGAAAGAGTCCTTTACATGGAAGCCGATAGCATTGTCGTTGAAAAAGTCATAGACATATATCCGCTCAAGCGTCCAGATGTAAGTCCAGTCGAGGAGTATCCCGCCGAGGGCGTTTGTGCCACTCTGCCCGTCTATGCCGAAGTCGTGGAGAAAACCCCTTTTCTTGCTCCCGTCAGTAGTGCCGTCGCCCTGAGATTTAAAGGCGAAGTTTGTAAAGGCGGTAGCCACCTTAAAAATCGTCCTTATCCTGCCGTCCCCATAGAGTTCAATCCCGTCGGGAAGAGTAAGTTGCCCTGATATATAATAAGTCCCGGCCGGGCAATAGACGCTTTTACCAGTGTCTATTGCCGACTGTATTGCTGCGGTATCGTCCGTTACACCGTCGCCCTTTGCGCCGAATGCCCTCACATCCGCACAAGGGGATTTTGCCTTAAAATCAGAGATAACCCCGTGCGTGCCGTCGTTATAATGCTCTACGAGGGCGAGCCTGTTTAATGTGTCGGCCTTCATCGGATGATCCGCCCCGACCATCTCTTCAGTGTGCTGAATCCTATAGTCCGCCATCTCCGCTCCTTCTTAAGCTATTTCCTTCCCTTAAGGTTTATCGTTATATCCCTGTAGAGCCCGCCGCTCTTAAGCGGGTTTCTGAACCTCGCGTCAGGCCTCATGAGAAAAATATCTGACGGAGCGTTCGAGCTCTCCCAGGCGACAAAGAAGTTCTTAAGTCCTGATGCCTCCCGCCATGTTCTCACCTTCTCGTAAAGGGCGCTGTCCGCGTCCTCGAACCTTAATGAGAAAGACCTCTCCGCGTATTTCACATGCGCTCCCGTCACATAACCGCCTTGGCTTAAGTTCTCATTAAGCCTTGCCTCCTCGCCGTATGGGTCAAAGCCGGACGTAGCGTAATCGAGCTCTGTCGAATTGCCCCAGACGCATATCGCCATATACGGCGCCCCCGAATGTCCCGTTATCTTAAGCCGCCAGTACCTTTTAGCGCCCGGAGCGGTGAACTCTTTTAAATAAACGGAATCGGCGGCAACCGCCTCCGGAGGGAATGAATCATTTATATCAGATGAGAAATTATCGGCTGAATACTGTAATGCAACGGAGGCGCCGATCGCCTTAAGGTTATGCCCGAGTATGGCGATGTAGTCCGCTGTCCTCTCCCTTCCTTCCCCCGTGTCAACGGTTATATACTGCGGGTCAGAGGGATCGGCGGCCGCCCACCTGTCCACCTCGAGCATATTGTAAATGTTAGCGGCAGGGCATCCCTGCGCCTCGGATGCGGCTGTTAAGATCGAGCCCTCCGAGCCCGGGATAGAATCGTAGTAGAATTTTATCTTATTCCAGATCGCCATCTCAAAATCCGCCCTTTCCGGTACCTGTTCAAATATCTAATGCCTGCTTTATTGATTTTTCAGAGGGCCGGAAGATATCTTAAGCCCTCTATTTTATTCGCCGCAGCTTCTTCTCTATGTCGTCGAGAATCCACTGCTGGTACACGCCGGACGGCTCACCTTCTTTCCAATATGAAACAACCGGCTTGTTATTTGTGAAAGAAAATCCCGCAAATTCCGGATAGTCACTTACAGTAACTTTTACACCGCCGTCCCTTTTTAAAAGCCTGATGCTGATCCTTTCCCTGCTATAGGCCCCTTCTTTTCTGTTTTTAGTGTCGATATAGCCTTCTTCCTTCCTCATCTGGTTTATCACGAACCCCCGTTCATTGAGGGTGTTCACCACGGCATCCCAGACCCTGTCGTAACTTTCATTGAAGAGCCTCGGCACGCCCGTAGGCGTGTAGCTTTTCTGATGATGATAATAGCATCCAGCAGGAATCAAAAAGAGTAAAAGAATAAAGAGCGTTTTCAAACCGATAGTGAGTCTTTTCATGGAGCCTCCTTAAAAATATGCGCGTTATGGGCTTTCTAAGAAAAGACTACCATAAAAACCAATATCTCACAAAATGTTTATTAAAACTGCCGTATTTACATTGTTTTTACGGTAACCGCTATATTCCTGTCCCCCGCATCTTTTAAAGCCGGGATTATGTTGTCGTCGACTATCTTCTGCCAGTTCTGCTCGGACAAGGGGTTATAGACCTGTATTGTGATGTGCTGGGTCGTCGTTGCATTCGCCTCCGGCACTATCCCGCCCGATAACGCCTTGGCGCCACCTTCGCCAGAGCCTGATGAGGATGTTCCGGTAGGTCCTCCCAAAACCTCCTGCACCCCGGCGGCCGCGATCAGGGCCGCCCCCGCAACAGCGCCGAACTCGGCCGCCGACGTAAAATGGAGCGCCGCCGTGGGCAGCCCCATCGCGAGGTCCCTGAACCCCATGGCCGTTTCAAATATCGCCCACACGGCTGCCCTCGCGGCAAGGCCGGTAAGCTCGATCTTTACTTGCTGGGCCATGACCTTGCCGAACTCCTTGGCTGAGAACCTGTGAGTTTCAACGAACTTCAGGAGCTGGTCTTCCATGGCCTGATAGGCCTTAGACTCCACATTCTTTCTGGATTCTACGCTTTTTTCTTGCAGTCTGTCATATCCCACTATCGCCGAGAATTTCTCCGCGGAAAACTCGACGTGCTTGTCGTAAAGCTTTTCCAGGTAATCATAGGTCTCCTGAATCCCATTGATATAATCTTTTTTTGCCTTATCATAATTCTCGCCTGTCTTAAAAAACCAGAAAGGCCCGCTCAAACCCGCTTCACTTTTTGAGCTATCCTTGTTTGTCTGCACAGACGACAGCTCATTGAACGCGCCGTTTAGCTCTCCTACAGATGCCGCCAAGTCCTTTGCGGCGTTTTGAAAGGCCCTGTACCCCTCCTCTATTTT
>JAUSLB010000204.1 GCA_030646655.1 Deltaproteobacteria bacterium
GGGGTCTGGGACGACCAGCCTTATATAATAGACAACCCTTATATCCGCGCTATCGATCTTGATTTTTTTCAATGGGTCTTCGCAAACCCCTATTACGGCAACTGGCATCCGCTTACGACGATAGTCAACGCCATCGAATACCAATTCTTCGGCCTTGAGCCTTTCGGCTATCACCTTGTAAATAATATCCTCCATTCGATAGATACATTCCTTGTATTCCTTTTATCTTACAGGCTCATAAACTTCGGCATTGAAAAAGGTAAAGGCGCCCTGACCGGGGCTTTTCTATCAGCCCTCCTCTTCGGCCTTCACCCGCTCCATGTAGAATCCGCCGCATGGGTATCTGAGACAAAGGATCTTCTCTGCGCCTTCTTTTACATATCGGCCGTCCTTGCATATTTAAAATACAGAACACAAAAAGCCGGGGCCTTTTACTTCGTCACGATTATTTTGTTTATCCTCGCGCTCCTCAGCAAACCTATGGCTGTATCGCTCCCGCTCGCGCTCCTGATACTCGATTACTACCCTGTCGGGAGGCTCAATCTAAAGTCATTCATCGAGAAGATCCCGCTGTTCGCCTTAAGCGCGATATCATCCGTATTGACCATCTGGGCGCAGGGCAGGGGGGAAGCGATAGTAGCCCTTGAGAGGCATTCTTTGACGGAGCGCGTATTGACGGCTGTGAGCGGGTATGTGTTTTATATTTATAAGCTGGCCTTACCTGTCGGCCTCTCGCCGTTCTATCCGCTCTCAAACCAATTTAACCCTGTGTTCATCGCCTCTTTCGCTATATTCCTTGCGATAACCATATCCTCCATAGCCGCCCTCAAAAGGGCGAAGATATTTTTCGCGGTCTGGCTCTTTTTCGTGATCACTCTAATACCTGTAATAGGCATAGTGCAGGTAGGAGGGCAGGCGGCTGCTGACAGGTACATGTATATCCCGAGCCTCGCCCCGTTCGTCCTCATAGGCGCGGCGGCTGGATATGCTTTTGAGGCATGGGATAAAAAGAGGACGGCCCTCCTCTCCATAGCCGCCCTTGCGATCCTATCAATACTATCCTATCTGACCGTTACGCAGGCCTCGTTCTGGAAAGACCCTGTAACGCTATGGTCGAGGGCCATAGAGGTCTATTCAAAGAGGGTACCAATAGCCTATTACCACAGGGGCATAGCCTACAGGGAATCGGGAAGATACGGGGAGGCGGCCACTGACTTCAGCCAGGTGATAGATGTGCTGCCGCGCATGCATGAGGCCTACTATAACCGCGCGCTCGCTAACCAGGGATTGGGAAAGTATGAGGAAGTAGTCGAAGACCTTACTGCCGCGCTCGAATTAAACCCCGGCAACACGGACGCCTATAATAACAGGGGCATCGCCTATTTTAAGCTCGGGGCATATCAAGAGGCCATAGAGGACTTTAAAACGGCGGTAGAGATAGACCCGCAGTACTCGACAGCCTACCAAAATCTCGGGCTTGTGTATTCTAAGATAGGCAATACAGGCGAGGGGGCTTATTATTTTAACAAGGCTAAAGAATTAGGAAATAGGTAAAAAGTTTTGGACTGCGGAAAAATTATTTCAGTCTGTCATTCTGAGCATTGCGAAGAATCTCGGAGCAGAGGGGATCAAAAAGTCACGAGATTCTTCGTCGCCCCGGCTCCTCAGAATGACAACTTGGGGGACAATATTTTGGTGCCGAAGGGGGGACTCGCCCTCCGTTCGCGGACATCCCTGTCCGCTCGCTCCGGGTCCGGCCGCCTTCACTTCCGGCTTCATCCTGAAGCCTCATCCGCGCGATCCGCTCAGCGTGAAGGCGTCGTTCGAGTCCAATCCTCATCACTTAAAAATAAAAAAGGGTTAGCCCAAAACCGCGCGGCTAACCCATTTATTTTTAATTGGTGCCGAAGGGGGGACTCGAACCCCCACGGGTCTCCCCACCACCCCCTCAAGATGGCGTGTCTACCAATTCCACCACTTCGGCTCTTAGGTAATTATGGGCTGGAAAACGCCCGGCTGGTTATCCGATTAAAACAGAAGCCAATATTTAAGTCAAGCCAATTGCTCTAAAAAAGCCTTATTTCGGCTGCTCTGCCGGCCCTGAGGGAGGCGCAACAGGCGCAGATGGGGCTACAGCCGGGGCTGTTGCCGCCGGCACATCCTGCATTATCGATGACGACCTCCGCTTGCTCACGGAATAGGTCAAAAAGAGCGACGTAAGCATGAAGATACCGGCGCAGGCGTAAGTTACTTTCGTTAAAAGCGTTGCCGGCCCCGCGCTTCCGAATATCGTCTGGCTCGATGCCCCGCCGCCGAATGTCGAGCCTATCGACGCGCCCTTGCCTACCTGCAGGAGCACCGCTATTATCATTACTATGCTTACTAATATATGTATGATAAAGATTATAGTCAGCATCTACCCTCCGGAAACCGAAACCTTCTAAGCTGCCCGCCAAACCAATCTTTTTTACCAGCTTTAGACGAGATTGGCAATAACTTTTTCATAAACAATCATTTTACTTTTTTAGCTGAAAAAAGCAAGTCTTTTTTCAGCATCCTGTTAGAAAAGTGAGACTGGGCAAATGATTGTCTTACCCCTGCTCCCTTCTGGAGTTGGCAAATACAACGTATGCTGGGCAAGGCTTTAGCCTTGCCCAGTTTTCCAGTGAAATTTTGCAGGAGCATAAGTAAGGAGAGAAAAAATTTAATCCCTCATTGAGGGTTCAATTCCCCGAAGCTTGCTTCGATACTCCACAGCTTGCTGCGGGGAGGTTCATTTAAAGGATAAAGATTTTTTCGGATTCCTAAAAGTTTGCAGAGAATAGTAAGGAAGGGCCGCCAAAAAGATTAAAAAAGAAATGGCTTTTTAGGATAGAATTTTATTCCGACTGGAACTTCACAATCCTCGCGAAATCCTCTGCCTTGAGGCTCGCCCCTCCAACGAGCGCGCCGTCTATATTGGGCTGGGCCATGAGGCTGTCTATGTTGTCAGGTTTGACGCTCCCGCCGTATATTATACGGGTGTTTTTAATAGAATCGGTGTCATAGAGCTCAAAGAGGAGCTCTCTGAGGGTGTTATGCACCTCTTCAGCCTCCTGAGGAGTAGCGTTACGGCCTGTGCCGATGGCCCATATAGGCTCATAGGCTATCGTGATATCCTTTAAAGCCCCGCCGGTAAGGCCGGTGAGGGCCTTCTTGACCTGCGATTTTACCTTCGAGACGGTCTTTCCCCGCTCCTTCTCATCGAGGGTCTCTCCAACGCATACTATGGGACGAAGCCCTGCGCGCAGCGCCGCCATCACCTTCTTATTCACCATCTCGTCGGTCTCCTTAAAGTATTCCCTTCTTTCGGAGTGTCCGATAATAACATAAAGGCAGCCTGCTGAGACGAGCATTTCCGCTGAGATCTCGCCTGTATAGGCGCCGCTCTTCTCCCAATGGAGGTTCTGCCCGCAAAGCTTTATCGGGCTGTCGGCTACGATGTGGCTTAGATGATGGATCGAAGTGAATGGCGGGGCAAGGACGGCCTCTACGGAGTCAACGCCCCTAAGTAATTCCCGGAGCTTTATTACCATATCCACCCCCTGATGGATCGTGGTATTCATCTTCCAGTTACCTGCTATGAGCGGTATGAGCATTCTGGTTCCGGCCTTGTTCCTGTATTGGAAAAGCGTCTTTCAGCTTGCGGCCTTCTGGGGCTTTTTCTCCCTTAAGGCAGTTATGCCAGGGAGCTCCACCCCTTTAAGTATCTCAAGGAAGGCCCCTCCGCCGGTTGAGATATAGCTCATCTTGGCGTACTCGCCGGCGCGGTGGACAGCCACATCCGTATCCCCGCCGCCTACTATGGTCATTGCGTATGTATTGGCGACGCTTGTAACAAGGGCGAAAGTCCCGCGGGCGAAGGCGTCTATCTCAAAGACCCCCATCGGGCCGTTCCATATTATGGTCTTGGCGTTCTGGATAGCCTCTGTAAAGAGGGTAACTGTAGCAGGGCCGATATCAAGGGCCATCCAGTCCTTGGGGATCTCCTGATATGTGACGACCTTTGTCTCGGCAGAGGGGCTAAACTTGTCAGCCACCACGAAGTCCACAGGCATGTAGAGCTTTATATGCTTTTCCCGGGCCTTTTCAATGACTTCCTTGGCGGCGACGAGCGCGCTGTCCTCGCAAAATGAATTGCCTATCTCGTAGCCGAGGGATTTAAAGAATGTCAGCGCCATGCCCCCGCCTATTATGAGCTTATCTACCTTGTCGCATAGGCTCGATAACACCCCGACCTTATCTGATACCTTCTTTCCTCCGATTATGGCCACAAGGGGCCTCGTAGGTTTTTCCAGCGCCAT
>JAUSLB010000217.1 GCA_030646655.1 Deltaproteobacteria bacterium
TCGTCGTAGGTGATCAAGGCCCCTTCTTTCGAGAGCACGACGAGCCTCTCTATCAAGTTTTCAAGCTCCCTGATGTTGCCCGGCCACGAGTAGGACTTAAGCGCGTTGATCACCTCCGCCGTGACGCCCTTTACGGTTTTATTGCACTTCTTGCAGTGCTTTTCGAGGAAGTGCTGGACGAGCAGAGGTATGTCCTCGATCCTCTCCCTTAAAGGGGGAAGCTCAATGGGCACGACCTTCAGCCTGTAGTAGAGGTCTTCCCTGAAATTCACTTTCCTCACCTCTTTCTCAAGGTCCACGTTCGTTGCCGCGATTACCCTTATGTCAACCTTTATCGGGATGTTGGAGCCCACCCTCTCAAAGGATTTCTCCTGCAAGACCCGCAGCAGCTTTATCTGAAGGTGCATGGGCAAGGTGGAGACCTCGTCGAGGAAGACCGTGCCGCCGTCAGCGTACTCGAATTTGCCGATCTTCCTCGCGTGCGCGCCTGTAAAGGAGCCCTTCTCATGGCCGAACAGCTCGCTCTCCATCAATTCAGACGGGACCGCCCCGCAGTTCACCGCCACGAAGGGCTTGTCTTTCCTGCCGCCCATCGATTGTATCGCCCTTGCCACGAGCTCTTTTCCCGTGCCGCTCTCCCCTGTTATAAGCACGTTGGATGAGGAGTTGCTCACTTTTTGGATCAGCTCAAAGACCTTTTTCATCTTCGGGGACTTGCTTATTATCTCCCCGTAGCTGTACTTCTCCTGCAATTCCTCTTTGAGGTACTCTACCTTGCTCTTCAGGTCTAATCTGTCCGCGAACCTCTTAATGGTCGATAAGAGATCGTCGTTGTCAAAGGGCTTGGTTATGTAATCGTAGGCCCCTTTCCTCAACGCCTGTACGGCCTGCTGCGCGCTGTCAGAGGCTGACAGCATCACGACGCCTATTTCGCTGTCCGCCTCCTTTATCCTCTCAAGCGCCTTTATGCCGTCCACGCCCGGCAGGTTCACGTCCATCAGCACCATGTCTATCGAGCCTGACCTTACGGCCTCAAGCGCCTCATAGGCGTCTTTCGCGCTTACCGTCTCGTAGTAGTCCTTCAAAAGTATGCTAAGGGTCTTCCTAACCGGCTCTTCGTCGTCGACTATCAGTATTACGGGTCTCCTCATCTCTTCCACCTTCGCGAATTTCCTGAGAACGCAAGCCATTAAACCGCTCCTAAGCTGTGTGTTATCACAATTTATTTAGTCTAAATATATTATTAACAGAATATTTATACATTGTCAAGAAAAAGTTTTAGAATATCGCTATCCTAAACTAAATATTTCAAATTCTATATTTGATTTTTGACCTGAACTGCTGAAGTCTCTAAGAGGAGGGTTCCGGAGGTCTGCTTAACTGAATGAAATATACCACATTTCAAGCCTGTCTTCAGGCTTTTTCCTTTGAAAGCCAATCTTTTACATTTCTTATCGCCTGCCTTTTATTTTTTATGGCCCCTGCCTCAACGCCTTCGGATACCTTATTCATGATCTGGCCTACGAGAGAGCCTTCGGGGACTGAAAATATCCTCATTATCTCGTGGCCTGTAAGGAGCGGCTTTGGCCTCTTCCTTTTATAGGCCCCGTAATAAAATTCAAGCATCTCTTTTACAAGCTTAGACAGCTCCTTATCCTCCCCTCCACGTGTGGCGCGGGCGTCTGCAAGGGAAAGGAGCAGGAGATCAACGCCCGCCTCGTCCCCGGAAGCCCTTAACAGGTGCGCCTTGGCGCGAGGAGTCGCCTCTTCCAGTTTCGCGAGCATGAATACCCTGTGGTGGTTCTTAATGAGGTTCGAGGCCTCGCCGATAAATGCCCTGCTGAACTTAAGCCTCCTTAAAATATCCTTTACGAGCCTGCTCCCCTCGAAATCATGGCCGATGAACCTTAGCCTGCCTTGCTGGCGGCTTATGGTGTAGGGTTTGCCTGTGTCGTGGAAAAAGGCGGCGAGCTTAAAGAACGCGCCTTTGCCGACAGGGCCGATTGATCCGCTAAAGTGCGCCTTTAGTTCCTTATAGACCTTCGGGAAAGTCCTTGCCGATAATCCTGAAAGGGCCTTCTCCGCCTCAGTAACGGTCTTCAGCGAATGGGCAAGCAGGTCGTAGCCCTCCACATCGTCCCATCCCGCTATTTCCGGGAGGATAGTTTTTATGATGGAGAGGTCAAACAGAAGCCTTAAGCTTTTTGCCGTGCCGGGAGTAGTGAATATTATTATAAGCTCATCCCTAATCCGCTCGGCTGAGGTCCTTTTAAGGAGCTTCGCGCTACCCTTTATAAGCTTGATTGTGGAAGGGTCTATTTTAAGGCCGTACTGCTGAGATAACCTCACCGCCCTTAAGCATCTTAGAGGGTCGTCTTTGAAGGCGCCAGATGAGGCGGCCCTTAAAACCTTCCTCTTTGCGTCGCTAAGGCATCCTAACGGGTCTATGAGCGGCTTTTTGCCTTCAAAAAGCTCTGGAAGGCTTATTGCAGAGGCGTTTACGGTAAAGTCCCTCTTCTTAAGGTCAAGGATTATGTCGTTATCTTTCACGGGGGAGAAATCGAGCGTCAGCTTCTCATCCCCCTTCTTTACCACTACCCTGTAGGAGGGGGTCTCCTTATCGAGGACAAAGGCCGTGCCTTTAAGCAGGGCCGCTATCTTGTCCGGGAAACCCTTTAAGCCGTCTTTTACCGCGAAGTCGTAATCAGGGACAATCTTCTCGGAAAGTATCAGGTTCCTTATGAGGCCGCCTACGAGGTAGACTTCCGTATCCTCTTTTTGGGCGAGGCTATGGATGGATTTAAGGACAGGGTCTGCCCTGAGTATCGAGGCCTGCTTTAATCCCCTGGAATAAGAACGGGCCGGATTGGCCCGGCCCGATGAAATGTCCTTCTCTTTTTTTACCCTGCTCACAGGAGCTCAACCTCTATAAGCCCGTCGTCGAGAGGGATACGCGGGGCGTCCCGCCTGACGGCGTTTATCTTCTTTGCCGCGTCCCTGAACTCAGGGTCGATCTCATAGATGGTCTTAAAGAGCTGCATCGCCTCGTCCCGCTCCCCTGCCGCCTCATAGGCGAGCGCGAGCTCGTACATGATCCCTTTTCTCTCCTCTTCAGGCCTGCCCTCGACCTTAAGGCCCTTGAGGTAATACACTATCGCCTCTTCGGGGCTGGACTGGGACATGGCGCAAAGCCCGAGCCTTATGTAGCAGTCGAACTCGAGCCGCGGGTCTTTTAAAGCTATCTTAAACTCCTTAGACGCCTCGTTATAAAGCTCCATCTCCATGTAGGCTATGGCGAGGTTATAATGGGTCTCGGAGTCCTCCCTGCTAAGCTGCTTTCCTATGCCGTTTTTGAACTCATCAAAGGCGTCCTTTGATTCCGCCCCTGCCCAAGACGACCCGGCCATGTCGTCAAGCGCCTCTTTCATCCCAAGCTCGGCCGAGAGGTCAACATACTCATCTTCCTTCTCTTGCGCGGGAGGCTCTTCTACCTTTATCTTCTCAGGCCCCAAGAGCGCGTCATCTGGCTCGATCTTCTCCATGAGCTCTGATATCGCGCTCGAGATCTCCTCCTGGGATTCCTTCTCCTCCTGACTCTGAGGGGATCGCTCTATAATCGCTTCAGGGGCTGCCGAGACCTCCGGCATCCGCTCTTGGGCCACTTTAACTGCCTCTTTAGCCTCGATTGAGGATGGAAGAGGCCCCTCGGTTATCATCTCCCCGACAACCGGCTCTCCTTCAGCCAGCCCTTTCTCCACTTCCTGCAGGACAACCTCAAAGGCCTCCGCCTCTGTCCGTGCAACAAGCTCCTCTATTTCCTTTTCCTCTATACCAGTGGTCGAGGCCGCTTTTAGAGCCGCATCCTCAATCGGCTCCCCTGCCCCTTGAAGCTCCCTAAGCTCCGGAGGCGGAGCTATTATAGGCTCCTCTTTTATCTCCTCTTTTATAAACGTCTCTTCTTTCGCCTCTATCCGGGCCTCTACTTCAGCTGTCTGTCCAGATGGGACGGCCTCCGTTTCAGTCTCACTCCTTAATACCTCTTCAACAGGCCCTCTATCCTCTATCTCAAGCCCCTTCTCCTCAGGGATTTGCGCTATTTCTTCCTTTGATTCTTGGGCCTCAGACTCTTTTACTTCGGGGTTCAAGGCCTCTTCTATCTCAAACTTTATCCCTTCTTCCCCTTTAGACCCGACCGCCTCAGGCGCGGGCTCTTCCTCAACCTGAGGGGCGGCCTCTTGCGCCATCTCTTCTTCTATCTCTATCTCGATCTCTCCGGAAGACTCCTCTACAGGAGGCGTAAAGGCCTTGATCTCCGGGACAGCCTCCTGTCTTGGAGCCTCTTTCGCGGCCTCCTTCGCAGGCTCGCTTTCAAAGCCCTCAAGGGTTATCTCTATCTCCTCCTCCTCAGGCGTAGGGACAAGGGGCTCTTTCTTATGCCCCGGGGTTTCCTCTTCCCCGGCAAGCTTCGGCAGTTCAGGGAACTCTAATAACGGTTTTTCTTCAGTCGTCCATTCAGGCGGGACTTTTTGAGAACTTAAGGAATTGAGGAAATTAAGGCTTCCAGCGTCTCCCGGCCTTACCTCCAGTATAGATTCGCAAGCCGACCTTGCGGCTTCTTTATCTCCAGCATCTATATACAGGCTGAAGAGGGTTTTAAGGTATTTCAGGGCCTGCAAATTGTCGCCCTTTTTCTTATAAAGCTCTGCGAGGCCCTTTAAGACCGAGACCTCCTTTGGCCTTGACGGGTATAGGGTGAGACATATCTTCTCCGCCTTATCGAACTTGCCCTGAGATACGAGCTTATCGACTATCCACGAGTATTCATTGAATGCGTCCTTCTCAAAAGAGAGCTTCAAGTAAAGGTCGGCGAGCTTCAACCTTACCCCGATATTCTCGGGGTCTATCTCCGCCATCTTCTTTAGAAGCTCCATCACCTCGGCGGTCTTGCCCCTCTTCTCAAAGGAGCTCATTATGTGGTTGTATTCGCTTATGGCGTCGGCTATAAGCCTCTGCCTTACATAAAGCTCTGCGAGCTTGTTGCGTATCTCGATGGATTCCTCGAGCTTTAAGACCTGCTTATAGACGGCTATCGCCTTTAAATAGAACCCCCGCTGGCTGTTCGCCTTGGCGACTTCCGTGTATTCCTTTATCGCCTCTGCCTTCCTGCCAGTCTTTACAAAGAGGTCCCCTATCCTAAGCCGGACAGAGATATCCCTCGGGTCAACGTCGGCGGCGGCCCTGTACTCGGCTATAGCCTTGTCGAGGCTCCCCTTCTGGATGTATTTCTGGGCCCTGTCGAGTATCTTTTCTTTTAACGCCATATCTTAGATTTGTCCTGAATTCTTTTTTTTGCGATCGCCTGAAATTAAAAGGCTATTCCTCTTTGGCCGGGACGGTCAACGGGGCGTC
The DNA here is from genome assembly GCA_030646655.1 of Deltaproteobacteria bacterium. GTDB lineage: Bacteria > Desulfobacterota > GWC2-55-46 > GWC2-55-46 > GWC2-55-46 > JACRCL01. Next base: position 5,410 of record JAUSLB010000217.1, read on the forward strand.
CTGAAACCTGCGGGCGCAGCTATGGTTCCATTGGGAGCTCGAGTATTTAGCTTTGAGGAGGCTGTCTTTAAGGTACTGCTCTGATTCATTGAGCGCGCCTTGGGCAAAAGAGGCGCCAAGCCCCTCGGATATCCTCTTAACGAGCATATTTTTAAAATCGTCCCTGCTCACATCCGAATAAGCCCCTATCCATGACATCCTCTGTCCCGCCCCTTTGCCGAATATCCTGGTGTTAAGCCCCGTGTTTACACCGAAAAGTATCGAGCCGTGCTGGAGGAAGGCTTGCTTAAACCTCCTCTGGGAGCTTCCCACGAGCTTTTTCCCTTCTACAAGTATTTCGTACCGGGAGGCGGAGAAGAAACACCCGTCCTTCTGCTCAGTCCGCCCTTTCTTTGAGCCCCGGGAGAACGACGCCCCTATGCCGATGTCTTTCAGGGCTTTTACTATGCATCCGCTTATGGCGGAATATGCGCCGGTTATGCCTTCGGAAAAAAGCGGGTTTGAGGAAGGGACTATAATGGAATAGGTAAGCTCGTTATCGTGCAATACCGCCCTGCCGCCCGTTATCCTCCTTACAACGGGCAGCCCGAACCCAAGCAGATGCGATGGGTTTTGCACATACCCGATCGAGATCGCGGGCCCGGCCCATCCGTACATCCTTAAGGTGGGGATAAGAGAGCCCGATTCAGCGGCCCTTAGGATAGCCTCGTCCTTTGCCATGTTCTCAGGCCCTTGCCGGTCAGGGTCGAGGATGAGCCTCCATCTTTCCATATAAGACCTCGCACAATACGTAATACAGCCTATATTCTACTCTAATTTGAAGGGATTTGCCACGAAAACAGTTCCTTTTATATATCGGAAGGGGGCGGGGAAATCTTAAGGAAAACCGCTTAAATCTATGTAAACCTTGAAAGGAAGTCTATGTCGGTTTTGCCCGCTATGAAGTCGTGGTCTTTCATTATCTTAAGGTGCAGGGGGATATTGGTCTTGATGCCCCCTATGTGGAACTCCTCAAGGGCCCTCGTCATGCGCAATATCGCATCCGCCCTCGTCTCGGCGTGGACGATGAGCTTGGCCAAAAGGTTGTCGTAATAGGGCGGGACATTGTAGTTGCAGTATATGGCGCTGTCTATCCTTACGCCCGGCCCGCCCGGCAATACGAGCTCTGTAATCTTGCCCGGAGAGGGGAGGAAGCTCTTTGGGTCTTCGGCGTTTATCCTGCACTCGATAGAGTGGCCCTTGAACTCCACATTCTTCTGCTTGAGCTTGAGCCTCTGCCCGGCCGCTATCTTTATCTGCTCTTTGACAAGGTCAACGCCGGTGACCATCTCGGTAACCGGGTGCTCGACCTGAACCCTTGTGTTCATCTCCATGAAGTAAAAATTCCTGTCCTTGTCGAGCAGGAACTCTACAGTCCCGATGTTCGTATAATTTATGCCTTTAGCGAGCTTTACCGCGGCCTCGCCCATCTTCTGCCTTAAGCGGCTGTCGACCTGCGGGGAGGGGGATTCCTCGAGTATCTTCTGATGCCTTCTCTGTATGGAGCATTCGCGCTCGCCTAAATGGATGACGTTGCCGTGCTCGTCGGCGACTATCTGAATCTCTATGTGGCGGGGGAGCTCGCAGAACCTTTCAATGAACACCTCGCCGTCGCCAAAGGCTGCGATGGCCTCGGTCTTTGCCATGTTGAATGCGGCGGCCAGGCTTGCCTGCGTATGGACGAGCTTCATGCCCCTGCCGCCTCCGCCGCTCGCGGCCTTGATAAGAACCGGGAAGCCTATCTTCTTGGATACCTCTATAGCGTCCTTCTCGTCGACTAACGCCCTGTTGGACCACGGGAGCACGGGCACTTTCAGCTCCTCGGCGATCTTCTTTGCCTGCACCTTATTGCCCATAAGCCTCATCGTTGCCGAAGTAGGGCCTATGAACTTTATCCCGCACTTCTCGCACGCCTCGGCGAACCCGGCGTTCTCG
>JAUSLB010000221.1 GCA_030646655.1 Deltaproteobacteria bacterium
AATATTTCAACACAATCTTCAAGCATTTATTTCAGGAAGAAGTTGTTCCTTAACCAACCAACAACCGTCACTTACCCCTCTTTTTTACCCTCTCTCCCCCTTGTCTTCCTCCCATTCGGTTTTATAAACCCCCTCACAAACTCTTCTTCCTCTTCCCTCGACTTTATCTCCCCATCGAGCCGTTTTTTGAATAGCTGCCTCAATATCTCTCCCATGACAGGGCCTTCGGGGACGCCGAGTTTTTTTAAGTCCCGTCCCTTAAGGGATGTCTCCGTAAACTTAAGCTTCGTCGTATAGGCCGAGAGCGCCTTTTTTACAGTTTCCTTTTCCGCCCTTGCGAGGAGGTAGAGGATAATCTCTATGGGAAGGGGCTCAAGGAGCCCGTACAGGTCGCTGTTTTTTTTAACGAGCCCTGAGCTCAGCCTGCCCAAGGCCTTAAGCCCCTCCGCTCGCGCTTCTATCACCGTCACCCTCTTTCTCCCGGATATCGTCAGCCTCTTTGAAAGCTCCTTAAGCTCCTCTTCGGTCAGAGGGTCGGTCAGCGAGAGGAACAACACCAGCCAGTCCTCCACGGTATCTTTCGTGTAGAGGAGCCTGTGCCACGCCAGGACCTCCTTTGTCCGCTCGAAGAAAAGCTCCCTTCCGAGGTCCCATGTGATGGATTTATGGATGAGCTTAAGGAGGCCCAGCTCATGGAGCCTTTTTATCGATTTAACCGCCGTATCCTCCCCGAGGATGTTCTTAAGCTCGTCCAAGAGCCGTGCCCCTGAGAGCTGACGGAATATGTCGAGCTTTACGAAGTTCTTTATGAGGTTTAAGGTGTGCTTGCTTATTTTAAAGTCGAACTTCTCGGCGAACCGCGCGGCCCGCAGCCCCCTCGTGGGGTCTTCCACGAAGCTTAAGTTGTGGAGCACCCTTATGGTCTTCTCCTTAATGTCTTTTTGCGCTCCGAAAAAGTCTATAAGCTCCCCGAACCTCTTGGGGTTTAGCGCGACGGCTAAAGTATTTATTATAAAATCCCTCCTGTAGAGATCGAGCTTCAACGAAGACCGCTCAACCGTGGGCAGCGCCGCTGGCTTTTCGTAATACTCAAGCCTTGCCGTGGCCACATCGACCTTGAAACCGTCCGGGAAGATAAGCACCGCCGTCCTGAACCTGTGATGCGGCCGCACCCTTAAGCTCCTTTTCTTCGCGAACTCCCCGGCAAAGACTATCCCGTCGCCGCCCTCTATTACGATGTCTATGTCGAGGTTCTCGCGCCTCAGGAGGAGATCCCTTACGAAGCCCCCTACGGCATAGGCCTTGAACCCGAGCTCCTCGGCAACGGCCCCGGCGTCTTTTAAGAGGTCCATTACCCACGCCGGAAGCTCCTCTTTCATGAGCTTCGATAGGTTCTTCGCCCTCTGGCCGGGCGCGCCCCTTGAGGTCTCCCTCAGCTCCTCCTGCAAGAGCTTTAGAAGATCGGTCCTCGTAATTACCCCAGCGATCTTTTTGCCCTTAAGCACGGGCAGGAGCCTCTGGCCGTGGCCGATGACCTTCTCCCTTATCTCATCGAGCGAAGTGTCCGTTGTCACTGACCCGAACTCCGTTGTCATGTAATCGCCCGCCGCGGCGCCCCCGAGCCCGTGATAGACCGCCTTGTCAACGACCTGCCTCGTAATGACCCCGGCTACAGAGCTGTCCCTCACTACGGGAGCGGCGTTTATGTTGTATCTCCGCATCAGCTCCACGACATCCCTCAGGGGCGTTTCAGCGGGAATAATAATAGCCGGGAAGGACATGATGTCCTCGGCGGTCTTTTTCGGGACAATGTTCTTCCTTATGGCGTCAAGGAGCTTCTCCTTCGCTTCTATCAGGGTCACGCCTTTAAGGGTCGCGGATGCGGCTGTCGGATGTCCTCCTCCGCCGAGCGCCCTCGCGATCCTGCCCGCGTCGACCGCGGGGTTCTTGCTGCGGGATATCAGATGGACCCTGTCCTCTGAGTCAACGAGTAAAAATAGGGACCCCATCCCCTCGATGTCCCGCATCTTATGCGCGAGTATCGAGATATCCCCGGCGTATTTCTCCAGATACCCCTCGGCTATGATGATCTCGACCCCGCCTATGGTGTAGGCCGTCTCGGATTTGAGAAATTCGTTTAAGAGGTTCACCTCTTCGGGGGTGAGCTCTTTTTTTAAAAGCTCGGATACTATCGTCAGGTCGCCGCCGCTTTTTAATAGGAAAGATGCCGCCTCAAAGTCCTTCTCGGTTGTTGTCGGGAAGGTAAGCGAGCCCGTGTCCTCGTATATGCCCGCCATGAGGATCGTAGCCTCTTCTGGGCTGAGCTTTATCCCTTTATCTTTAAGCACATGGGTAAGGACGGTTGTTGATGAGCCGTAGGGCCTTATCTCTTCAACCGACCCGTGGAGGTCTTCAGGGGTGGAGGGGTGGTGGTCGTAGATGCGGATATCGAGCCCCGGCTTTCCGATTATCTTGTCAAAGGGCCCGAGCCTGCCAGCCTGCCTTACATCGACGAGTATGAGCCTATCCACCTCATCCAGCTTTATGTCCCTTATCCGGTCGAACTTGTAGGGGAGCTTAAGCCTGTTGATAGCCTCTTTTAAGCCCCGCTCCAGCGAGCCTGAGAAGACGAGGCGGGCCTTTGGGTAGAGCTTTTTCGCGGCTATCATCGAGGCGAGCGTGTCGAAGTCCGCGTTCGTATGGGCTGTTATGACCTCCATAGGCCGATATTAGCATACTTGCTTTTGGCTTACAAAGGGTAGATGGGGATTTACGGAACGGGATAAGGAGGGGTAGGGTATTTTTTTTGCGAATTTTAAAACCGCGACCCATAAGGGTTGACCTACGGAAGGATGCAGGACAAGGATAGAAGCACTGCGGAATATTTTGCTCAAAAAGTTTTTTAACAATGCTGAAAAAGAAAAAGGCAGGCGAGGGGCTCGCCTGCCTTTTTATCTCATTTTAAAGGAGCTATTTTTTCTTTTCG
>JAUSLB010000223.1 GCA_030646655.1 Deltaproteobacteria bacterium
TGGGTATGCCAGCCGCAATCCCGTCGCTTTAGCGGCGGGTCAAGGCTGGCAAATAAAAATGATTTTCCGTACCATCAAAATTCTCCGTCATTTATGGCGAGAATTTTTATTTTTAAAGCTCACTTCTTCGGCGTAATCGCAAGCTTTGCCTTGCCGTCTTTTATATAGACCTTAAGCTCTATGTCTTTCGTGTTATACTTTTCTTCCACCTTTTTCTTGTATTCCTCTACGGTCCTCTCGAGCGTCTCCATCGTAATCCCGTCCGTAGGCTCATTGCACATCTTTCGCGCCTCGATGTATCTCTCGTAAACGCCGGTTATATTCTTATCATTAACCTTCGGCCTGCCTTCGTCAGCTCCGGGAGCCGGTTTCCGGTCAGTCTCAGGCGGCCTTAACGCCTGCTCATCGCCCTCGGATTTTCTTACGAACTCCCCTTCCTCTATCGCCCTGAGGGTACGCGTCCAGTACTGCTTGTAGGAGTTGTATCTGGCTACGATGCTGTTGTACTTGAACTTGATCGAGGTGTTCGTGACGTTCTTGTTGCTGTAAAGGAGGATGAGCTTTTCTGTCTCGTCCCTGAGCTTTGCGGGCTCGCGCTTCAATACCCTCATGAAATACTGCTCGTATTCCACCTTAAGCCTCGCAATCTTTGATTCAAGGAACTCGATATCCTCTTTGGCGCCCATAGCATCCTTTTTTAAAGGGCCGTAAGGCCCGCTGAAACTCCTTTTATTTTAAGGGGAAAAGGGGAAGATATGGAATATCTTTTGTTCTTGAGGAGGTCAAAACGCGCTTAGAAGATGGCCATAAGGATCACCCTTGCCTTATCCTCTTTTTCGTTGACGCCGGCGGCAAGGTCATCGTCAGAAAGCCTTCTAAACTCAATCTGGGTAAAAACATTGCTCAGTATATTATACCTCGCCATAATACTCTGTGACTTAGCGCCCTTCATCCCTTTTTCCTTAAGAGCGTCATATCTGGCCCCAAAGCTTACTTTCGGCAACGGCATATACAAGACCTCGGCCAGATAATCTGTAAGGTCTGCGGCCCCGCTCCTGTCGGACCTGAAATACCCGATCGTAAAGGTAAAAGGGCCTGCCTCGGCCTCGGCTGCCGCCCCGTACTTGTTGTAAGAGATGTCGTTCTCCTTGCCGCCCCGGTATATCGCGCCGAGGTTATACTTCTCGCTCAAGGATATCGAGTAGGCGGCGTAATAGCCCTTAAGCTTATTGTCGCCGTTTATATCCTCCCTCGAAACCCCTATGGAATAGCGGTGCGTAAGCGATGACTCCTCCCCGCATGAAGATGAGCCGTTGGCCTCTATCGCCCTCTGCTCAGAGGTAAGTATATTGAGCTTTGACTCGGCGAGATACCCGTTGGATATGACGGCCCCGACAGGGTTGAGGAAAGGCAGCCCAATGTCCCACTGCCCCGCCCTCAGGTTTAAGACCCCCGTGCCAGCCGGGCCCGCGAGGTCGTTTATCTGGACGAACGCCCTGTGTATGGAGGTCTTGGTCTCTGAGCCTGTATCGGTCTGCTCGAATTTTATTATACCGAAGGCGGTGACCTTTCCGGTCTTGCCCATCGCCCCGCCCGCGAAAAGCTCCGCCTCCTCTATCTTTAGATCGGACGATTCAGTCCTTATGCCGCCTGATTTAACCCTGTCGTAAGCCCCCTCGACCTCGATCTCGAAAGAGGCAGGTATGGTTTCCCAGTCCCTCACATCCCTCCACTCCCCCTCTCCCGCGAGACGGTAGCCGTTCGCCCTGAAAGTCCTGCCTGTCTCATTGAGCTTGGGGAAGAGCCTGTGGCAGAATGTGCAGTCCCTTCCAATCTGTCTTGAGAACATCGGCACTGAAAGGGCGTCAGGCGGGGAGATGAAGGATAAAAGGAAAACTGCCGCGAAAAGGACGGCAACGGATGAAAGGCTCAAAAAAGCGCTGCGGTTATCATGCCGGTCTTTTTTACTGCCCACATCAAGCTCCTTTCAGGGTCAATCGGATACCTTTAACGCCTTTATATCAGCGTCTGTCCCGAGCCCTATTGTAAAGGGGAATGAGACGTAGTGCTTCCTTTTTGAGGCGCCGTCCTCGTGTATCGCAAGCCCTACGGAGACGGCCTCCCCGCCGTTGACGGCTACATCGTGCTCTTCCTTTGAATTAAGCTTTACCTTAAAGACCGCCGAATACCTGCCGCCCCCCCACTCCCCCGCGCCTTCGGGGGCCGCCTTCTCCTCCCACCGCCTGTCATCGAATACCCAGCCGTTAAGGGGCGCGGCCGACTTTTCCACGAACTCTACCGAGCGCAGGTCGATGCGGCCGCCGTCTTTAAGCTTTTTGGAGAGGTCCTTTTCGCTCTTCGGGTCAGACCACGATGTCCTCGCGTAATAGGCGTAAAGCCTCACATCGTCCCTGCCGAGGGCCTTATAGTAAGGGTTGGCCTCGACCTCTTTTCTTGAGGGGCTCAACGGCATGGTGTTAAGGTCGTTATGGCAGGAGATGAAGCAGCCGTACTTTTTGAAATACATCTCAGATTTATTAAGCTGGATCGACGCCCTGTCAGGGACCGAGGAGGGCGATTTTTTCTGGTTCCAGCCAGCGCCCTTTGATTCCCATTCGGCCCTTATATAGAGGTAATCGCTGTCGTAAACCGCCTGCACCTTGGCCGTTAAGGTGCCTTTTTTGCCCGGTAGCGGCTCCGGCTCGAAGGGGTTATGCGAGCGCTTCATCTTGACGGTGCCGGCGGCTATCTCGTCGGCCTTGAGATCAAGCTCGCCCTCCTTGCTTAAGTGGCAGTGCCTGCAATCCTTCCTCCCCTGCTTTATCTCCCTGCCGCCGAGCCTGTGGTCGTCGCTTATGAGGAACTCCCACGATGTAACGCCGGGGTAGAAAAGGGTAAGCCTTGAGGCCTCGGCCTTAGACCAGTTTATGTCCTTGACCTGTGAATGGCTTTTAACGGGGAGGAGCGCCAAGGCAAAAGCCGCAATCGGCAGGAAAATCGACCTGAATCCTATCATAAACGCCTCCTTAAAGGGCACTGAAGGGTCTAACAGGCTGTTGAAAAACAGCCTGCTAATGCAATCACCATGATATGGGGACGGATTGCCTCTGGGTGCTCGCCGACTCACGAAGTGATAAGGCGAGCTATATAAATGAAAAATTTCCTTGCCAGCCTGGACGAACTGCCATTCACTCCGGCCAAGCCGTGGCTGAAAAAGTCCGGGATGGGCTTTTTCAACATCCTGCCAGAAAGCTAAAAGGCTAAACGGGATGTAAATGACCGGCCCCATCCGGTCTGCCCGTAAAATCCGCGATGCGCGTTTAAGCCTTGAAACTCCCGACGGTATTTCTTAATGTATCGGCCTGTTTGTTCATTTCCTTTACGGTCTTCTCAAGCCGGGCAGCGAGCGCCGCGTTGTCCTCGGCCGCCTTTTTTACGGTCTCGACGGCAGAAACTATCCTCTTTGAGAACTTCATCTGCTCTGATGTGGCGCCTGCGACCCTCTGGATCTTTCCCACGACCTTGAAGATAGCCTCGGAGACGTGCTTACTCTCCCTCGACTGCTCGATGGTGGAGAGCTTCACCTTCTCCATGAACTCCTTCATCTGGACGGTGTCTTTCAATATCTCCTTTGCGGCGGTTGACTGCTCGTTCGTGGCGTTCTTTATGTCCCCGACCATCTGGCTCATCACCTGCGCCACGTTAGTTATCTGGCCCGCGCCATTGGTCTGCTCTATGGTCGCCTTCTCTATCATCTTCGCCATATCGAAGGAGCTCCGGGCCGAATCGAGTATCTTGGTCAGGGCCCCCTGCGCGTCTTTAGACAGCCTCACCCCGTCCTCCACCCTCCCCGAGCTCCTCTGCATCGATTCGACCGCCACGGCCACCTCGCTCTGCACCTGATTTATAAGCTCGGCTATCTCCTTTGTCGAGGCCGTCGTTTTCGTTGCGAGGTCTTTTACCTGCCTCGCTACGACGGCGAAGCCCTTGCCGTGCTCTCCAGCCTGAGCCGCGAGTATCGTGGCGTTAAGCGCAAGCAGGTGGGTGGTGTCGGCTATGTCGTTTATGACGGTTAAAATGCTCCCTATCTCCTTTGACCTCTCGCCGAGCCTGTTGACCACAAGGGCGGTCGAGGCGACCTCGTGGCTTATCTTTTCTATGCCCTCTTTAGTCTTTAATACGGAGGCCATGCCGAGGTCCTCGGCGTCTTCCCTCACCTTCTCGGCCAATTCGGCCTGAGACCTCGAATAGGTCTCAACGTCCTTTACCTTCGAGCCTATCTCGATTATCGAGGATACGACCTCCTCGGTCTTTTTAAACAGCTCATCTACATGGGATGCGACCTGATTTATCGAGATCGCCATCTCGTTTATAGACGAGGTTGTGGATGAGGCTGAGTAGAACAGCTTCTCTATATTGACCTTTACCTCGTCAACAGAGGCTGACATCGCGCGGGCGGAATCCGAGACCTCGATAGATGAGCCGTTGAGCGCGTCCGCCTCCTCGGCCACGGTCTTAATCGACGCGTCCATCTCCTTTATGGAAGTGGAAGTGTCCTCCGAGGCCTGAAGCTGCTTGTGCACAGCCTCGATTATCTCTTTTGACGACGCCTCTATCTCTTTTGAGGCCGTTGAGACCTCCCTCGATATCCCGAATATCTCCTTTACCATGTGCTGCATGCCCTCGACGAACTTGTTGAACCATTTTCCGAGCATGCCAACTTCGTCGTTGGAGCTTATCTCAAGCCTCTTTGTAAGGTCCCCCTTGCCCTCTGCTATCGCCTTAAGCATGTCAACCGCCCTGTCAACCGGCCGGGTCACTACCGCAGTGACGAGGAGGCCGAGGAGGATGGAAGTGGCCGCTACGGTTAAGATGCCGTAGAGTATCCATTTGTCCCTTGACCTGCCGATGAGGTCGTACATCTCGTCGAGCGAGGTCGATATCATAAGCACCCCCCTCGCGGTCTCTTCGTGCGAATGGCAGGAGCTGCACTTGGGCCGCGCCAATATGGGCACAAGGTATGTAAAGAGGCTCTTGTCGCCCTCTTTTTCTATGTAATAGACCGCCACCTTCTCACCCTTTTTAAAGTTCTGCAGGGCCTTCTTGAACTCATGGTTCTGGATGCCTTGCGCTACGTTATTGAGGTGATTCGGGTGGTCAGCCGTCCACTCGGGCTTTATCTCTCCGAATTCGGCCTTTACCGCATTTAAGGTCTTATAGTCCTTGAAGGCCTCCTCGACGCCGTTGCCCCTTA
>JAUSLB010000224.1 GCA_030646655.1 Deltaproteobacteria bacterium
GCCCACAAGAAAGCCTGAGATGAGTATAGCCGCCGGAAGCCGTGTCTCCATCGAGCGGAGCGCCTCCTCAGTCGGCCAGACCCTGACTTTCCACGGCGCGCCGTACAGGCTTAAATCGGCCTCGCGCACCCAAGCGCCGTCCTCTTTACCGCCGGAAACGGCTCGCCTGTAGAAGGCGTTATTTCCGCTTGATAACGCTATCGAATAGAGCCCGGATTCCCTCCTTAAGATGGAATCGAACAGCTCTTCGTTCTTAAAAAAACCTACCAACGACCCTTCAAAGATATTCTCCCGGACTATCGGCACCGCGACAGCCAAGAGCCTTTTGCTATCTTCCTCTATGGGCGCGGATACCGCCACCTTCCGCCATTCTTTCGCGTTTGCAAGGACTTGGGAAATACTGCCGTCGTCCTTGAAGTCCCTGCCGAGGTATTCCTCGTTTCCTTTAATCGGCACTATCCAGCGCGTCCGGAAGGATGGGTCAACCCATGCTATGGCCCGATAGCCCGTATAATGGCTGACATACTGCCCGGCATCAGACGCCCATTCTATCTCCGAGGGCTTGCCCCTTATCTCCCAGCGCCGCGCCATCCTTACGAGGGCGAGTATCCGGGCCTCCATCTGGTCCTGAACCGTATCCCTTATAGCCGTAGTCTTAATCTGGACCGTGCGGCCGATGTGGGTCTGCTCAGAAGCGATATTCGAGCTCCAGAGTAAAAAAGTCCCTATTATTATCCCGGCGCAGGCGAGTATCGGAAGCCAGTATAGAGGAGCCGTTCTCTCAGTCATATCGATGCTAAAATAAGCGCCGGGGTGTTTTGGCGTCCCATGCCGGCTGCGGTAAAGAAAGCGTGGTACTACGGGATGCCTTGTGGAAAAAGGAAAAATATTATACATTTTTTGGGCTCAGGATGTCAATTTAAGCTAGAAACCCGTCTTTTTCAGGGCAAGGCCTTGCCCCCGATATGGTAATATGGAAAAGGGTTATTGATATGGAAAAAAGTAACGGCACCGGCGGATACGGGGCGATTGCGGCCCTTTTGGCGGCCTTTTTCTTCGGGATGAGCGCTCCTTTTTCAAAGCTCCTCCTTAATGGAGCCGGGCCTGTAATGCTTGCGGGGCTGTTTTATTTAGGCAGTTTCATCGGCCTTTTCGCCTTTACATCGATTAAGAAGGCCCTATCAAGGGAATGGCTTAAGGAATCAGGGCTAAAGAAGTGGGATTACCTCTATCTGGCAGGCTCTATTATCTCAGGCGGCGTAGCCGCGCCGCTTTTTATGCTCTACGGGCTTTCAAAGACAACGGGTTCCATAGCGTCGCTTCTGTTGAATGTCGAAGGGGTGCTTACCGCGCTGATAGCCATGCTCATTTTCAGGGAGCAGGTAGGCAGAAGGGTATGGTTTGCGGCGTTTACTATGCTCCTTGCGAGCTCTCTGCTTGCCTATTCGCCCGGCCCAAGCGGGTTTTCCCTTGAGAAAGGCGCTCTCCTTGTGCTCCTCTCAGCCCTCATGTGGGCGCTCGACAATAACCTTACGAGGGAGTTGTCCCACAGGGACCCGGTACTGATAGCGAAATACAAGGGGCTTACGGCAGGGGTTATAAACCTCTCTGCCGCATTTTTTATAGGCGAGGGGTTCCCGGGGCCTGCTTACCTCGGCGGCTCGCTCGTCATCGGCGCGCTTGGCTACGGCACGAGCCTCGTCCTTTTCATCTACGCCTTAAGGCACCTCGGGGCCTCGCGCACAAGCACCTATTTCGGGGCAACGCCCTTTATAGGCATGTTCCTGTCGATAATAATACTCGGGGAGAGTTTTACGGTAAGGCTCGGGGCGGCGTCCGTCCTTATGCTCGCAGGCATTTGGCTTATACTGAGGGAATACCACGGCCATGAGCATACGCACGAGGCCTTCTACCACGAGCACGGGCACACCCATGACGAGCATCATAACCATAATCACGAAGGGGATTTTTTTGACCCGCACTGCCATGAGCACGAGCACGAGGGCTTAACCCATTCGCACGCCCATGCGCCTGATCTTCACCACTTCCACAGGCACTGAGCTATTCCATTATCTCCAGATCGTCGAAAGAGGTGAGGGCGTCGGCCTTTGTCCAGAGACCAACCCCGCCGGGCTCGGGTATCGCGCTGTCTTCAGCCTCGATGAGCCTTTCGTTATTGAGGAAGGCCTCGATGCGGCTGCCTTTTTGGGTTATCCTCATCGCATTCCACTCGCCTGCCGGGATTTTCTTGCTGGCGCTCTTCAGCATCTTTCTTTTTCCGCCCTTTACGAAATAGAGGCGCAAATTATTCTCAAGCGGGTTATGCCTGACCACATAGTAGTTGTCCTTGTCCTGCACCCTCCACATTATGCCGCCGCCCTGGTCGCTCTCTCCCTTTACGGGCCTGAACCTGACCGAGATCTCTCCGTCCTTAAAGGAGACAGAGCCTGTCCAGCAGAGGTTGAATGAATCGCCTGAGCTTCCGGGTGCGGTGATAGCAAGGACATTTTTGCCAGACGGGGCTGTCGGGTCCTCGATAACCTGCCACCTCGCGGCAACCTTGTCCTGGCCTGTCTCCTCAGCCTTCCAGCCCTGAGGGAGGGTTCCGGGCTTTAAGGAGTCGAAATTGAAGGCAACCCGCTTGGCAGGCGTTTTAACGGCCTGTCCTCCGGCGCTTGCGTAAGGCAAGAACGCGAATAAATATGACGCGAAGGTCAGAAAGAGTATTTTCTTAAAGCGCATGCACCCCCCAAAGGTATTATTTTAAAAAAATCAGCGCATGATGATATTTGAATTTAGCGGGATGGAAGGGAAAAAGGGGCGACGCGAATTTGCCGGCTGTCCTAACCCTGCCGAGCCCCTCTTCAATACTTTTAAGGACATCATTTTTAAGCCCTGCCGGTGGGATGAAGGCGCGTGCCGCTATTGCCCGCGCCTCCGGGTTATCTCGACCCCTGCGGATCT
>JAUSLB010000225.1 GCA_030646655.1 Deltaproteobacteria bacterium
CTTAATTTTTTCAACGCCTCGAGCGCGGCAAACTGCTCCGCGTCCTTTTTCTTCGCTGCCGAGCCGGCCCCGAATACCTCCCCTGTTATCATCACCTCGACCTCGAACCTCTTCTTATGCGGCGGGCCGTCCTCTTTAACGAGCCTGTATACAGGGGCCTCTTTAAAGACCCTCTGCGCGAGCTCCTGCAATTTTGGCTTGTAATCGAAGTGGCTGTGCTCCAGATGAGCCGTCTCGATTAAAGGCGAGAAAAGCGCCTCTATATAAGAGAATACCCCCTTAAAACCGTGCTCGAAGTAGATCGCGGCTATCAGCGCCTCGAACGCGCCGGCGAGTATCGTGGGGTTATCGGCCCCGCCTGAACTCCTCTCGCCTTTGCCGAGGAGCAGGTATTCATTCAGGCAAAGTTTTTTCGCGATCCTCGCAAGGGTGTGGCGGTTTACGAGCTTGGCCCTGAGCTTTGTAAGCTCGCCCTCGTTTATTCCGGGGAACTTCTTGTAGAGCATGTGGCTTATGGCGTTGGATAAGACCGCGTCCCCGAGGAACTCGAGCCTCTCGTTCGACTCGGTGAACTTTAGGGCGACGGCCTCCTTTTCGTTCAGAAAAGACCTGTGGATGAATACCTTCTGCAACAGCTCCGTATCGCCGAATGAAAGGGGGAGGCTGTTTTTAAAGTCCTCTAGCAAGATATGCTTCTTCACATCCCTCCGGAAAGGCTCCCGGTCATCCCGCTTTCGCTGAATCCGGAAAGGGTAACTTCTGCTATCGCGGCCTTAAGCCCGTCGCCGCCCCTGAAGGCGACGGGTATGTAGTTACGCGCCCTGCCTTTAAGGAGGCCGGTCTTTTTATCCCTTGCGTCCTCGACGAGGACCTCGGCCGGGTGGCCTACGAACCTCCTGTAGAACTCCAATCTCTTTTCCGTATCGAGCCCTTTAAGCATTTCGCACCTTGATTTGATTACACGCGGGTCAACCTGCCCTGAGGCCCCTGCCGCAGGGGTTCCCGTCCTCTTTGAGAAGGGGAATATGTGGAGGTACGAGACCGGAAGGTCTTTTAAGAGGGAGAAGGTATTCCCGAACTCCTTATCGTTCTCGCCCGGGAAGCCCGCTATCACATCCGCCCCGATGGAGATGTCCTCCACCGATCTCGCCGCTTTCAAAACTTTTTTTGCGAACTCCTCTGCCGTATAGGGGCGCCTCATCCTGCGGATTATCCCGTTGTCCCCGCTCTGCAAGGGAAGGTGTAGGTGGTTGCAGACGGTTTTTGAACTTTTGAGAATGTCAATTAGCTCATGGGTCACCTCGTCAGGGTCAAGGGAGCTGATCCTGAAGCGGCAGGGGTAGTCATTCCCTTCGATCAATTTAAGGACGGCGGTAATATCAGCCCTGTCCGCGAAGTCGTTCCCGTACGCGCCAAGATGTATGCCCGTAAGGACGATCTCCCTGTACCCGTTTTCAATTAAGGCCTCGATCTCCCTTTGGACGTCTTGGAGGGGAAGGCTCTTGGAAGCGCCCCTCGCCCTCGGGATGATGCAGTAGGAACAACTCCTGTTGCACCCCTCCTGCACCTTTAGGTTCGCCCTTGTCCTTCCGCCTGAAGAGCGGGCGCGAAGAGTAAAGGGGGTGCCCTGAGTGTAGTCCCCGACAATGGTCTTTGCGGCCTCCTGCCTGCCTTTAAAGAGGTATTCGAGTATCTTATCCTTTTCGGGATTGCCGATTATGAAGTCAACCCCCTCTATTCTGCCGACCTCTTCAGGCGAAACCTGAGCGTAGCAGCCCGTGACGATGACTACTGCCCCGGGGTTAAGCTTCCTTACCCTCCTGATAAGCTGGCGGGACTGGTAATCGGTCTTGCCAGTAACAGTGCAGGTGTTTATTATATAGGCGTCCGCCTCGCCGGGGAAGGGGACTATATCGAGCTTCACGCCCCTTAAGGCCTCTTCGAGCGCCGAGGAGTCGTACTGGTTGGACTTACAGCCAAGGGTTGAGATACAGACCCTTAAAGGCCGAGTTCTTTCCGTAAGCATGGTTCTTCCTTATTCGAGCGGGGTTTTATTTTATCGCCCGCTCTATCCAGCCGCCCCCGAGCACCTCTTCACCCTTGTAAAAGACCACCGCCTGCCCGGGCGTGACCGCCTTTTCCGGGTCTGAGAAGGCGACTTTTATCCGGCCGTCTTCAGCAGGTGTCAGCGTTGACCCTACCCCGGCGTGCCTGTAGCGTATCTTGGAGGATATGCCCTTAAGCCCGCCCTTTAAAAACGCCTCTTCAGCCGCATGGTCTATCCAGTTTATATCCTTTGCTATAAGCCCGCCTGAATACAGCTCGGCAGCCTGCCCGACCACAAGACGGTTACTTACCGTGTCGATATCGAGCACATAGAAAGGCCCTCCAGAGAGGTTCAGCCCCTTCCTCTGCCCGATGGTGTAGTTAAAGAGCCCTCCGTGCGAGCCGAGGACCCTGCCTGATCCATCGACTATCTCTCCCTCTCTCGCCTCGACCCTCGAAGATAAAAAGTCCGCGTAGCTCGGCTCCTCCACAAAGCATATCTCCTGAGACTCTCTCTTCTCAGAAGTCCTCAGCCCCTTTGCCCTCGCGTACTCCCTGACCTCATTCTTTGTCATCCCTCCTACGGGGAAGAGTACCCTTGAGAGCTGGTCTGAATTCATTGTAAAGAGGAAGTAGCTCTGGTCTTTGTCCTTATCAACGCCCTTAAGGAGCCTATAGCCGTTTTCCCTTTTTATTATCCTCGCGTAATGGCCTGTGGCGAGAAAGTCCGCCTCAAGGCCGAGCGCCTTTTTTAGCAATACCTCGAACTTTAAGACCTGATTGCACTTTATGCAGGGGTTCGGGGTCTGTCCGTTTAGGTAGCTTGCCACGAAATACTCCACGACCTCCTTTGAGAAGGCCTCCTCCACGTTTACGACATAGAAGGGGACGTTCAACCTGTCAGCAACGCCCCTCGCGTCGTTGATATCGTCAAGCGAGCAGCAGCTCCCGCCTGTTGCGCCCTTATTGTCCTCTTTTTTTGAGTAGTCCCAGAGCTGCATGGATACGCCGATGCACTCGTAGCCCTCGTCAATCAGCTTGGCGAGCGCGACGGATGAATCGACCCCGCCGCTCATGGCGACCATTACCCTTTTCTTAGCCATTGAGAGTCCTTATTAAAAATCCTTAGCATGAAAAAAATGCGAACAAACAAAGATATTCACTTAATTTTAATAGAGAATTTGGAATTAATCCATCAAAAAATTGATAAGTTCGAGGTGGCCCAAAGCCCGCATTATCTATTTTAAAAGAAAAGTCCCCCCATCAAAAAAGATGGGGGGACTTTTTCAAGGCCAAAAATTCGGGGAATATTACTTCTCCGTGAGCTTCTTCCTGTAGTCCTCGATAGCCGAGTGGAGCGCGTCTGCCGCCAAATTCGAGCAGTGCATCTTTACGGGCGGAAGGCCGTCGAGGGCCTCGGCGACCGTGGAGTTCGAGATCTTCTCGGCCTCGTCCAAGCCCTTCCCCTTCACAAGCTCAGTGACCATCGAGCTTGTCGCTATCGCCGCGCCGCAGCCGAAGGTCTTGAACTTCACGTCCTTGATCCGATCGTCCTCGACCTTGATGTAGATCCTCATTACGTCCCCGCAGACGGGGTTTCCCTCGGTCCCGACGCCGTCGGCATCTGGTATCTCCCCGACGTTTCGGGGGTTGCTGAAGTGCTCCATCACCAGGTCGCTGTACATCCGCGCGTGCTCCTCGTGGATTTAGCTGTCAGCCGTCAGCTAACGGCTGTCAGCTTCTAAGCAAGTAACCGTAGGAAAGAGGTGTTGTGGGG
>JAUSLB010000177.1 GCA_030646655.1 Deltaproteobacteria bacterium
AACTGGGTGCGCGACATTAGCATGGTCACTACCCCGCTTGAGGTGAGGGAACTGGTCGAGGACGGCGGAAAATCCATTGTAGAGAACTTCTATAATTCAAAGATCGGGCGCAAGACCGCATGGGGACTGTCCACATTAAGAAGGAAGCTCAGGGTAAAGAACCCCAAGGACCCTGAGGGGCATTAGCAGGTGGACCTGCCATGCAATACATGGAAGGATTGCCTCCGGGCGCTCGCCAAAAGAGCGAAGCCCAAGGCGGGCTATATAAAGAAAGATTTCCTTGCCAGACTGGACGAACTGCCAGTCCGTGAGGCCAAGCCGTGGCTGAAAAAAGTTAGAATTTGACCGCACCGGAGCAATCTGTTGAGCGTTGAGATAGATACAAGGCCCATCTGGCTCATCCTTTCGCTTAAGGCGTTAAGGCCCGCCTTCTTTATAGCGCTCGGGCTCCTCTTTTGGTTCCTGATCTCCATGCCTACCCCGGACGGGCTTACGATAGCGGGACAGAGGGCCATAGCGGTTTTCGCGGTATGCCTGATACTATGGGTCTCGAACATGGTGCCGCTGGCGATTACGAGCCTCTTTGCCATAGTGCTCGTGCCGCTTTTCGGGGTCTTGTCGAAAAAGGACACCTACGCGCTGTTCGGGAACGAAGCCGTCTTTTTCATCCTCGGGGCGTTCATACTCGCCGGGGCGATAATGCACTCGGGGCTTTCGAACAGGATAGCCCTTAATATCATGGAGAGGTTCGGGGACTCCCCGAGGAAGCTCCTTTTAAGCATATTTCTCCTCGCGGCGGCGCTGTCTTTTTTCATGTCGGAGCACGCGGTTGCCGCAATGCTCTTCCCCATAGTCTTCGATATCTCCAAGGGGCTTAACCTGAGGCCCGGCAAATCCAATTACGGCAAGCTCCTTTTCTTCGCGCTTGCCTGGGGGTGCGTGATAGGCGGGGTCGGCACATTCCTCGGAGGGGCGAGGGTGCCGCTGGCCATAGGGATATTAAAAGAGACTACTGGGCATACGATAGAGTTCCTCGATTATACTATCGCGGTATTGCCGCTCGTCGTTGTCATGCTTTTAGTAGGGTATTTTCTCCTTACGAGGTTCTTCCCCATCGATGTAGCAGGGGTCGAGAGCGCCCATCAGGTGCTCGTAAAGAGGCTTAAAACCCTCGGCAAGATGAGCTATAACGAGTACGCCGTAGGCACGGTGCTCGGCATTACAATACTCGGGTGGATATTTTTGGGCAAGGACGCGGGGCTTGCCACAGTCGCTTTAGTCTCGGTAGTCGTCCTTTTTGTCCTAAAGCTCGTCAGGTGGAAAGATATAGAGGAGTACGTCAACTGGGGTATAATACTCATGTACGGGGGCGCGATAATACTCGGCACCGCGCTCGACAAGAGCGGGGCCGCGGGATGGCTCGTCAATAGCGCTATCGGAAGCTGGGCGACTACGCCGTGGACGGTATTCGCCGTATTTTCGCTACTTTCCATATTCTTAACCGAGGCGATTAGCAACGCGGCTGTAATAGCGATACTTCTGCCGGTGTCCATCGGCATGGCGGAGAGCCTGTCTCTGGACCCGGCTATCGTTACCTATTCGATAGCCGTTCCTGCGGGGCTCGCCTTCATGCTTCCGATGTCGACGCCGGCCAACGCCATAGCGGTGTCGTCCAACTATATCTCCGTGAAGGACATGGCAAAGGGCGGGCTCATAATGTGCCTGACGGCTTGGGTCGTATTTAACCTTATGGCGGCCTTTTACTGGCCTTTAATAGGCATGGGGTATTCGAAATGAAAAAGGTCTTGCTCGTGCTTTCCACCTCCGGCACATCCGCCGCCGCCATAGACTACGCCGTCAAGAGGGCAAAGGATGAGAAGGCGGCCCTTGTCGCCCTCTATGTGCTCGAGACAGGGCTTGCCAACGAGGTCTTCGACACATTCTCGGACATAGGCTTTATCGGCGAGAAGCCCTCCATGGAATTGTCTGAATCCATAATGAAGGAGTACAGGCAGAGGGGTTACGAGGAGCTTGGCAGGGTGCAGGTCAAGGCCATGGAAGAGGCGGTCGGCTTCGAGCCCCTGATGGAGCAGGGGGACTTCGTAAAAAAAGTCCTCGAGATGATAAAAAAGACTGACGCCTTTGTAGCCGTGCTCGTCAAGAGGAAGAAGAGCCAGATATTCAAGTACTTCTCAAGGTCATTGGCCGACGAGGTAAAGGAGAATGCCCCTTGCGAGGTCGTCCTTTTTACAGAGGAGTAGACGGGGTTTCCCATGAGCAGGACATTCACAATGGAAGAGCTTAAAAAGATAAGCGAGGGCTTTGAGAACAAATCACCGCAGGATATTATAAAGTGGGTCGCGGAGAGCTTCGACAGGGACGACTTCGCGCTCGCATGCAGCTTCGCCGAGCTTACGCTCATTGACATGCTCGTCAGGGTAAAGAAGGATGCGAGGATATTCTACCTCGATACCGGCTATCTTTTTAAGGAGACCAGAGAGCTTGTTAAAAAGGCGGAGGAGAGGTATGGGATAAAGGTAGAGCGGTTCGCGCCCCTTATACCGAAAGAGGAGATGGATAAAAAATACGGCCCTGAGCTGTACAAGAGGGACCCTGATAAGTGCTGCGGGATATTGAAGGTCGAGCCGCTAAAGAGGGCGCTTTCGGGGCTTAAGTGCTGGATTACGGGGTTGAGGCGGTGCGAGTCCCCTGCGAGAGCGAACGCGCCTATCATAGGATGGGACGATAAGTATAACCTTGTAAAGGTCAACCCGATCGCGAGGTGGACCGATAAGGAGGCATGGGACTACATCCTCGCCAATAATGTCCCTTATAACGAGCTATTAGACAAGGGATACCCTTCCATAGGATGCGAGCCGTGCACAAGCCCTGTTGAGCCGGGAGAAGACCCGAGGTCAGGCAGGTGGGCCGGGTTCAACAAGACCGAGTGCGGGCTCCAT
Source organism: Deltaproteobacteria bacterium (assembly GCA_030646655.1). Taxonomy (GTDB): domain Bacteria; phylum Desulfobacterota; class GWC2-55-46; order GWC2-55-46; family GWC2-55-46; genus JACRCL01. The sequence goes on from JAUSLB010000177.1 coordinate 2,961, forward strand.
AAGTAATAAGCGGCCCTTTTTAATCCCAAAGTGATCCCGGGAGGGTAATATAAAAAGCCTTTTATTTGAGATCACAGACCTTGCCTTCAAGGCTGGTGAAGAGATACTAAAGGTCTATTCAAGCGGGGATTTCGGCACGACTTATAAGGAAGAGGGCTCGCCACTGACTGTAGCTGACAAGAAGGCCCACGAGGTAATAGCAAAGGGGCTTTCTTCCATTACCCCCCATCTGCCTGTGCTTTCTGAGGAATCTAAGGTTGAAGGTTACGAGGTGCGTAAACACTGGAAGAGGTTCTGGATAGTCGACCCGCTCGACGGGACAAAGGAGTTCATAAGGCGTAACGGCGAATTTACCGTCAACATCGCCTTGATCGAGGGCAATGAGGCGATTTTAGGGGTTGTATTCGCACCCGTTTTAGGGGTATGCTATCTGGCCGCGAGAGGCGAGGGGGCCTTTAAGGTCAAGAACGGGTTTCAGGAGAGGATCCGCGCCTCAGGATATAAAAACGGCCCTCTTAAGGTCGTTGCGAGCAGGTCGCACAGGGGCCCTGAGCTTGAGGCCTTTTTAGACAGATTGGCCGGGGCTGAGTTCGTCAATATGGGCAGTTCGTTGAAGCTCTGCCTCGTGGCAGAAGGGGCCGCGCACCTATATCCGAGGTTCGGCCCGACTATGGAGTGGGACACCGCGGCCGCCCAGTGCGTAGTGGAGGAGGCGGGCGGGAGCGTTAAGGACATGAAGGGGAGGAGGCTTCAATACAATAAGGAAGACTTATTGAACCATTATTTCATCGCGGCGGGCAATCCGCCTTTCCCGTGGGAGAAATACTTAAATTAAAAATTAATATAGAAGGAGGAAACAGGCTGTGTCAACGCTAACACCGCCCCATGGAGGGGTACTAAGGGAATTACTGGTCTCCGAGAAAGAGGCCGATCAGCTAAAGGCAAAGGCGCGGGACTTTACATCTTGGGACCTGACCGAAAGGCAGCTCTGGGATATAGAGATGCTCCTTAACGGTGGTTTTTCCCCGCTCGACGGCTTCCTCAATAAGGCCGACTACGAATCCGTCGTAAAGGATATGAGGCTCGCCTCAGGGGTCGTCTGGACCATGCCCATAACGCTCGATGTCACCGAGGCGTTCGCCGGCAAGGTCAAGGAAGGCTCTCAGGTGGCCTTAAGAGACCCCGAGGGCGTGCTAATAGCGGTAATGACGGTAAAGAACATTTGGACGCCTGATAAGAAGAAAGAGGCCCAGCTCGTTTTCAAAAGCGACGACACCGTTCACCCGGGCGTAAATTACCTATTTAACAAGGCGAACCCGGTCTATATCGGCGGGCCGCTCAAGGGCGTAGAGATGCCCGTTCATTACGACTTTAAGCAGTTGAGATATACCCCCAAGGACTTAAGGGAGAAGTTTAAAAAGTCCGGCTGGCACAAGGTGGTCGCTTTCCAGACAAGGAACCCCATGCACAGGGCGCATCAGGAGCTTACCTTCAGGGCCGCCCAGATGTGCGAGGCGAACCTCCTTATACACCCGGTCGTCGGGATGACAAAGCCGGGGGACGTTGACCACTACTCAAGGATACGCTGCTACGAGCATCTGATAAAGCAGTACCCGGAGCAGACTACGATGCTGAGCCTGCTGCCGCTTGCCATGAGGATGGGCGGGCCGAGGGAGGCCGTATGGCACTCGATTATAAGGAAGAACTACGGCTGCACGCACTTCATAGTCGGCAGGAACCACGCTGACCCGGGTAATAACAGCAAGGGCGAGCCGTTCTACGGCCCTTATGACGCCCAAGAGCTCTTATCAAAGCTTGAGGACGAGATAGGCATCAAGATGGTCCCGTTTCAGGAGATGGTATATGTGCAGGAAAAGGCGGAGTATGTCCCGGCTGACGAAGTCCAGCCCGGAGAGAATGTGCTTAACATCTCAGGCACCGAGTTCCGCCGCCGCCTCCAGCAGGGCCTTGAGATACCGGAGTGGTTCTCATACGCCGAGGTCGTAAACGAGCTAAGGAGGACCTATCCGCCCCGCCAGAAGCAGGGCTTTACGGTATTCTTTACAGGGCTGTCGGGCTCGGGCAAATCCACTATCGCCAACGCCTTGATGGTAAAGCTGATGGAGATGGGCGGCCGCCCCGTAACGCTCCTCGACGGCGACCTTGTAAGGAAGCACCTGTCGAGCGAGCTCGGGTTCTCGCGCGAGCACAGGGATATAAATATCTTAAGGATCGGGTTCGTCGCAGGACAGATAACGCAGAACGGGGGCGCGGCCATCTGCGCCCCGATAGCTCCCTATAAGAATACGAGGGCGCAGGTGAGGGAAGAGGTCTCCGGGCACGGCGGGTTTTTAGAGGTATATGTATCCACCCCGATTGAGACCTGCGAGGAGAGGGACCGTAAGGGCCTATATGCCAAGGCGCGGGCTGGAATAATAAAGGAGTTCACGGGCATAAGCGACCCCTATGAGGCCCCTGAGAACGCGGAGATAGTGATAGACACGAGGGAGTGCTCGCCTGACGAGGCCTCCCAGAGGATAATACTCAAGTTAGAGCAGCTCGGGTTCATAAAGTAAAAGCCGTTGTCCGTGACCGTTAGTTTGACATAATAAGGATGTCCATCCTGTCTGCCCCCTCCCGTCAAGGGAGGGGGCAGGGGTGGATAAGCTGATAATCTTTAATGCCCTTGCACTCTGACAGGATGTTGAAAAAGCCCGTCCTGGACTTTTTAAACCACGATTTGGCCGGAGAGCCTCCGTCCAATCCTTACAAATTGCTCGACTTTTTAGTCTCGCAATTGCACAATCCATATACAGGAGCGGATTGTGGCTGGTAAGGAAAATTATATTTATATAGCTCGCCTTGTCACTTCGTGAGCCGGCGAGCACCCAGAGGCAATCCGTCACCCCATCATGGGGATTGCTTTAGCAGGCTGTTTTTCAACAGGCTCCTAGTATTATTTTATTTAAGCGACTCAGCGCCGCCGATAATCTCCATAAGCTCCTTGGTGATCGCGGCCTGACGGAC
>JAUSLB010000231.1 GCA_030646655.1 Deltaproteobacteria bacterium
CAATGGAGTTCTTCAACGCCGTCGACAAGATGAGGGTGCCGCTCAGGTTCTTGGCCAACCTCTTAAGCGCCGGCAACGAGCAGGTCGTGCTTGAGTCCCTAAAGAAGCAGCTTGCCGTCAGGATGTACAGGCGCCAGCAGAGGTTCGGCGACGTGGGCGAGAGCGTGGTAAAGTCCGTCCTTTCGCAGGTCGGCCTCACCGCTCAGGACGCGGAGGACATCTACAGGCTCACATCCCTGTCAACGGTTCAGGAGAGGTTCGTGATACCCGAGACGCACCGCGAGACGATGTCCACCGTAGACCCGAGGACCATGTACGAGAAGAGGGGTTCAGTCGGCTTCGGTCAGAAGAAGAAGGAGTTCCTCGGAAGGACATGGTAATTTAGAATGGGAACGGTTATGGAAAAGAGCTTATACTCGCACCTCGCCGGCCTGCTGGAGTACCCGAAGGAGGATATAAAGATAAGGGTGGAGGAGTGCGTGAAGGCGCTCGCCGCCCGTCCCGAGTATCCTTCTGAGGCGGTGGAAGAGCTCAAGAAGTTCCAGAGGGATTTGGAGGAGATGCCCCTTGATGACCTTCAAGGGGTATTCTCCTACACCTTCGAGCTCTCCAGCGACTTTACTCTGGACATGGGATACCACCTCTTCGACGGCTTTAAGCGCTCGAATATGCTGGCGACCGTAAAGTCCATGTTCAAGGAGACGGGTTTCCCTTCGGAGCAGTTCGGCAAAGGCGAGCTACCTGACCATCTTCCCGTGCTCCTTCACTTCCTGAGCTTCGTTCAGGACGAGGCTCTGAAGAAGGACTTCAGGGAGAGTTTCGTGATACTGGGGATGGAAAAGCTTCTCAAGAACTTCGAAAAAAATAAAAAGAACATCTATAGCCACCTCATAAGTGCCATCTATAGAGTCTTAGACAAAGACGTAAAGGAGGCCAAATAATGAACCAATTTCTTTTCGGCGGAATGCCCTATGTGCTATTGATGATAGCCATAGTAGGGGGCATTTGGAGATACAGGAGCAACAAGTACACGTGGTCGTCGCAGTCCTCGCAGTTCCTCGAGAATAAGACCCTGTTCTTCGGGTCGTTCCCGTGGCACTACGGGATAATCGTCGTGCTTCTCGGCCACATATTCGGGATATTCTTCCCGAGCGCGATCCTCGCCTGGAACGGCGTGCCCGTAAGGCTCTACATCCTTGAGCTTACGGCCTTATCCGCAGGCTTCCTCGCGTTCTTCGGTCTGCTTGCCCTCATCTACAGGAGGCTTACGAACACAAGGGTAAAGGCGCTTACGACATCGTGGGACGTCCTTGTCCTTATCGTGCTCCTCATACAGGTGGTGACAGGCCTCGGCAACGCCATCCTCTACAGGTGGGGCTCGAACTGGTACGCGGGCGCCGCGGTGCCGTGGATCTGGTCGATCTTTAAGCTCAGCCCCAATGTTGACTATGTGGCGAACCTGCCGCTTATCACAAAGGCCCACATATTCAACGCCCTGATCTTCATCGGCCTCATACCGTTCTCGAGGCTTGCGCACTTCGTGGTCATCAACCCCTACAAATACCTCATACGCCCCTATCAGGTCGTAAGGTGGTACAGGAAGGGCGGCCCCACACCGAACACCGTACAGTACAAGTAGCCCCTGAGGGGGTGGGCTTAAAAGGCCCACCCCCTTTTTTGTTTGATTCAGGCACTCTGAAAAATCCTTAAGCCATTTTAATAGATGCTATTTTACTTGCGGTAACATACGCAATTGCTACCCTCAGGCGCTACTCTGTTTTGAGTTCGGGCCGCTCTTATGCGGTACATTGAGTGTTACGAAAGGAGAAATCTGAAATGTCGAAGATAACAAAATGGGAGCCGGAGAACGAACAGTTCTGGCGCGAGACCGGCAGCGGGATAGCATGGCGCACATGCGGCATAACCACGTTCTCGCTGATATTTTCTTTCGCTACGTGGTTTGTCATGAGCGCCGTGGTTGTGAGGCTGCCTAACATAGGCTTCAAGTTCACCACCATGGAGCTGTTCTGGCTCGCGGCGATACCGGGTTTCGCGTCCGGTATATTGAGATTGATACATTCTTACTTTATCCCTGTACTTGGGACAAGGCCGGTCGTAAGCATAGCGACCATCATTAAGCTCATACCTATGGTCTGGCTTGGTTACGCAGTGCAGGACCTGAACACGTCGTGGTCCACGTTCATGATAATCGGGTTCCTTACCGGTATGGGAGGGGGAGACTTTTCCTCGTACATGCCCTCCACGTCCATCTTTTTCCCGAAAAGGCTGCAGGGTATTTCAATGGGCGTTCAGGCGGGCATAGGCAACTTCGGGGTTAGCGTTGTCCAGTTCGTAACGCCGTGGATTATAGGCTTCGCCGTCATCGGTGGCGTTGTTGGCGGGCCGCAGATCTTCACAAAGGCCGAGGTGATTAAGGGCGCGATAACGGTTACGAAAGACAACGGTGTGGTTACAGACGTAGTGGTTAATAAGCCGGAACTGGCCGCCGCGATAGTTGTCACGAAAGAGGGCGGCGTGGTCAAGGACGTAGTTTTTCAGGAAACCGATACGGTCAAGGCCATAAAAGAAGAGGTTAAGAGAGACGCTGCAGGCAAAATTACGGAAGTAGTGAAGACCGAGGGCGTAAAAGTAGAGGTTAAGAAAAATGACGCGGGCGCCGTTACGGACGTAACGGTCAAGAAAGTGCTTAAAAAGGGCATGTGGGTCCAGAACGCCGCGTTCTGGTATGTCCCGTTCCTCATCTTATCCTTCATTCTCTGCGCTGTATTCCTCAGAAGCATCCAGATGAAGGGGACCAGCTTCAAAAAGCAGTTTGAAATCCTGAGTACGAAGCACAGGGCGCTCACGCATACATGGAATTGCACGATAACCTATATAGCGTCATTCGGTTCGTTCTCCGGTTATGCGGCCGCGTTCCCGATGATGATAAAGGTCATCTACGGCGGTTTTGACGGCGCGCCCGACCCGTTGAAGTTTGCCTTCTTCGGCCCGCTCATCGGCGGGCTCTCCCGCGCTGTTACCGGCCCTGTATTCGACAAGTGGGGCGGAAGCATCGGCATGTTCTGGACGTTTATCGGGTTGATCATCGGTTGTCTGGTCCTTATATTCGGAGGATACCTTACGCCGACAGGGCTTGAGCAGTTCCCTGGGTTCGTCTGGACCATGCTCTGGATATTCCTGATGACTGGCGTAGCCAACGCCGCGACCTTCCGCCAGTACCCGATAGTGTTTGCGTATTCGCCTGCTAAGGGTGCGCAGATGTTAGGCTGGACAGGCGCGTGGGCGGCTTTCGGTCCGTTTATCTTCACCGGGCTCATCGGCATTGCCATAACCAAGACCGGCAGCGCCATTCCGTTCTTCGTAGGCGCCGTAGTCTACTATGCGTATGCCAACTTCTTGAACTGGTACTACTACACCCGTAAGGGAGCCGAGAGGTACGACTACGGCAACATCGGTGGCACATGGTGGGACAAGGCCAAGAGCACCTGGGTCAGTAATGATTAGCAGGCTGTTGAAAAACAGCCTGCTAAGGCAATCCACGGATGGATTGCCAAATTGCGAGACTAAAAAAGCCGGGCAATTTGTAAGGATTGGACGGAGGCAGCCCGGCCAAATCGTGGTTGAAAAAGTCCAGGACGGACTTTTTCAACATCCTGATAGGGCGAAATAGCGGACTGAAACTACTTCGCGTAATCTATCGCCCTCGACTCCCTTATGACGGTTACCTTTATCTGCCCCGGGTAGCTGAGCTCTTTTTCTATCTTCCTCGCTATGTCCTTTGAAAGGACTACGGCCGCCTCATCGGATATCGACTGGTTCTCCACTATCACCCTCACTTCCCTGCCTGCCTGAAGCGCGTAGGTCTTCTCCACCCCGGAAAAACTTTTGGCTATCTTTTCGAGGTCATCGAGCCTCTTTACATAGCTCTCGAGCATCTCCCTGCGCGCGCCCGGGCGCGCGGCTGAAAGGGTATCCGCCGCCTGAACAAGGACGCCTAAGACCGATTCGGGGTTGTCGTCGTGGTGCTGGCCTATGGCCGCGACTATCCGGGGGGCCTCCCCGTATTTTTTCGCGATGTCCGCGCCTATGGCAGCGTGAGGACCCTCTATCTCGTGGTCAACGGCCTTGCCGATGTCATGGAGGAGCCCGGCCCTCCTCGCTATCTTTGTGGGAAGCCCCAATTCTGATGCCATTATGCCGCAGATGAAAGCGACCTCCATCGAGTGCGAGTAGACGTTCTGCGCGTAGCTCGACCTGAACTTAAGCCTTCCGATGAGCTTCTGTATCTCTTTGTGTATGCCGTGGAGGCCCGTGTCGAATATCGCCCTTTCCCCGGCCTCGTTTATGGACTGCGCGACCTCCGCCTCGACCTTTGATACGATCTCCTCGATCCTTGAGGGGTGGATCCTGCCGTCGGTTATGAGCCTCTCGAGGGATATTTTCGCTATCTCCCTCCTTACCGGGTTATGGCCCGAGAGTATTACAGCCTCGGGGGTATCGTCTATTATTATATCTATCCCCGTTGCGGCCTCTATGGCGCGGATGTTCCTGCCTTCCCTGCCGATTATGCGGCCCTTCATCTCGTCATTCGGGAGATTTACGACAGATACCGTCCTTTCGGCCACATACTCGCCGGAATACCTCTGTATGGCAAGGGCGATTATCTCTTTAGCCTTCTTATCCGCCTCAGCCTTCGTCTCCTCCTCTATCCTTTTAAGGAACTTTCCCGCCTCCAGCTTTGCCTCGTTCTCCATGTTCTCAAGGAGCATCCTTTTAGCCTCTTCGGCTGAAAAACCCGCGAGCCCCTCGAGCCTGGCCCTCTGCTCGACTATAACGGAGGCCGCCTCGTCCTCCATGTCCTTTGTCTTTTTCTCCTGAGCGATTAGGGCCTTCTCCCGTTTCTGGAAATCGGCGTCTTTCCTGTCTATCGCTTCGTATTTCTTATCGAGGTTCTCCTCTTTCTGCTGGACCCTCTTTTCTATGGAGCTGAGCTCTTTTCTTCTTTCGCGCGTCTCGTTCTCGAACTCGGTCCTGCCCTGAAGCATCAGGTCCTTGGCCTGCAGGTCAGCCGCCTTCTTTGTGTTTTCAGCCTCTTTTTTCGCACCGGCTACGATGGACTCCGCGGTGACCCTGCCCGCGTCCATATTAGCCTGATCCATCTTTTTCCTGCTCACATAACCGATTCCAACGCCCACGAATATGGAGATGACCGCTATAAAAGCAACGATTATGATGGTCGATATTCCCATATCAACAACCCCTTTCTGCCTGTATTTGAATGGGCTGCGGAATTCCCGACCGCCCAAGTATTAAGACCCGCGCCCCCCTTTAAGCAAGCTTTAGAACCCTCTTCTCCGTCACGATGGCCGAGACCTGCATGTCATGGGGCTCAACGGGGATTTTCCCCCCGCTCAGGACCTGAAAGTCGTAAGCGAGGGCAACAACGCCGGATTTTACTTCTTTAAGGAACTTGTCGTAATAGCCTTTGCCGTAGCCGATCCTGTTGCCGCCTAAGTCAAAAGCTATTCCCGGCACCACAACGAGGTCGAAAGAGTCCGGCCCTGCTTTCGCCCCTTTGCCCTCGCCCGGCTCCGGGATCTCGTACGAGCCCGGGGAAAGCTCATTTAAGCGCTCGACCTTAAAAAAGGCCATGCGCCCGGACCCCCTTACCACGCGGGGGTAGAAAACCTCCTTGCCGCATTCGATGGATTTCTGGAAGATATCATCTGTAAGCACCTCATTTTCGAAGCTCGAGTAGAGCGCGAGCCTCTTGGCCGAGCGGAAGAAGGCCGAACCCAGAAATCTCTTCTGGATCCTTAAGCTTAAGCGGAAGACCTCCTCGAAGACCATTTTCCGGCGCATCTCGAGGAACTCGCCCCTCAGGCGCTCCTTTTTAACAGACCTGTTCATCAACCATTTTTGGCTTTGGAAGGAACTGCGGAAGAGCTTCTAAGACAGGGTAAAGCAGACTGGGGCTAAGCCGATCAGGTGCCGGGCGTTAAGGCTCTATGATCCATCTTGTTTTTTTCATATACGGAAGATGCTAAATGCTATATCTTCAGCCTGTTACAGCCGGCCTTGTCAACTCCCCCCCCGCGCATGCCGTGTCTACGGTATGTTTGAACCTGTCGAAACAGGTGGGTGCCTTATGGCTTGCTTTCGACTTTCCCGGCTATGGGACATGCCGGCCGCCAGTCAGGGAAGGCTCCCTCATTTTAGAATGTTGGTTCTAAATATACCCGCCGATCACAAACAAGGCAGGGGAGGGTTCCTAAATCTCCAGTCTCCTGTCAATCATCTCGGTAAGCTCTTCGGATTTCCTTCCTAACCTTTCGAGTGTCTCCTTTGTCTTAATTACTTCGCCAGTAATGTTTAAAGCGGCTAAAAGCGCTAGATCGAGTGTAGAAACGGCCTTTGTTGTCTCCTTTACCTCCTCTATCTTATTGTTTAGGTAGTTTTCGACAGCGCGTATGTATTCTTCGCCTTCCTCGCTTTTGACGACCAGCCTGTGGCCATATATCTTAAGTTCAGCAACCTTTTTCAATAAGACGCCTCACTGGTTCTGCATCAGGCTATCAAGCTTGGCAAGCAGGGTATCAACCTTTTCTTTCACCAGAAGCCGTTCCCGGTCTATCCTTTTAACCTTTTCTTTAAGCTCCTCTATCTCCTGATTCTTTGCCCGGATGGCGTTTGCGAGGTTGAGGTTCTCGGCCTTAATTACCTCGTAGTTTTTTAGGAGCCGGCCAAGCCCTTCCTCGAGCTTGTCGAATTTATCAAGAGCCATTAAGAAGACGCCTCCGGTTCATTTTTATATTACTTTTTTCATAGTAAGAAGTCAAGGGTTAATAGATGGGAGGGAGCAGGGTTATTCAGGGGTTTAAGGGCGTGGGATTAAAATAAAGGCGGTCTAACAGGATGCTGAAAAAGTCCGTCCTGGACTTTTTCAGCCACGGCTTGGCCTCACGGACTGACAGAACTCCGTTCTTTCTGGCAAGGAATTTTTTCATTTATATAGCTCGCCTTGTCACTTCGTGAGCCGGCGAGCATCCAGACGGCCAAGCCTCACAAATTGCTCGACTTTTCAGTCTCGCAATCAGGCAATCCGTCCATGTATTGCTTAACAGGTTGCGGCTTGAAGCAACCTGCTGAATCCGGGGCAGGATGGCGGTTTTTGAGGAACTCGATACTTCCGCTTTGCAACAAATTATGGTCAAAAAAAACCCTGCAAACCGCAGGGCTTTCAAAAGCTCGTTTAAATTAAATCTAAGAGTTTGCGGAAAAACCCAAAACCTACTCAGGCTGCTCAAAAAGCTCCGGATGCAAGGCGTCGAGGAGCGAGGAACGCGGCGTAGTTGCCATCTACGCCGCGGTGACGAGCTTTGATGCCAACGCAGCAGATGGACTTTTTCAGCAGCCTGCTAATAGGATGCGTTTTTCCGCAACATGCTAATAGGCATACAGGTTCCCGTAAGGCCGTAGAGAAACAGGCACGAGCTTTTTAAACCCCACCTTCATGATCTCTTCGAGCTTAAGGTCCAGATCCTTGCAGTACTCCGTCAAAGACTCCTTCAATACCTTCTCATCCTCTTCGTCAAGGTCCATTATCCCGACCTCTGCGCCGCAGATGCTCTTCTCCACCTCTCCCCTTATGTAGATGGTCCCGCCGTGCATGCCTGTGCCGAGGTAGTCTCCGACTATTGCGCGGCCGGGCTTCCTATTCAATCCAAGGAGTATAAGGACGCCCCCTGCCATGTACTCTCCGAAAAAGTCCCCTGCCGTGCCGCCTACGATTATCGTCGGGGCCTGCCTTTTCATGCCCTTCATGTGGATGCCTATCCTGTAGCCCACATCGCCGAGTATGTGGAGCTTACCGCCCCTCATCCCGTAGCCGAGCACATCTCCGGCGTTTCCGTGGATGATCACCTTGCCGCTATTCATCGTATTAGCGATATTGTCCTGAGCGTTCGCCTTCACTATAAGGGTCGGGCCGTCCATGAAGGCGGCCAAGTCGTTTCCGGGCACGCCCTCTATCGTGATGGTAGCGTTGCCCCTGAGCCCGTCGCCCATATAATATTGGCCGTTTACATTCCTGACCAGTATCTCTTTTTGCCCGGCCTCTATCGCTTCCCGTATCTGGCGGTTTAGGTCCCTGTAATAAACCCCAGCCGCATTGACCTCAAGCATTTACTTTCTCTCCTTTAACAGGCTGCTGAAAAAGTCCATCTGCTGCGTTATCTTCGTCGCTCGTCACTGCGGCGTACCGAAAAATTACGCCTCATTCCTAAGCTCCCCTATTTCCATGGGGGCCTTGCATCCGGAGCTTTTTGAGCAGCCTCTTTAAATTTTGAGTTTTTCAGCGCCAGCGCCCTGTTAAACCGTAGCCTCGGGGATGGACTATCTCCCCGCTGGCTTTACGCCTAATATGTCGAGGGTCTGGGAGTCGAGCCCCACCCCGCGCAGCCTTTCCCTGTTGCCCCTGAGCGACTCGATCGCGTTTATCCCAAGGGCGCCGAGTATCTCCTTTAGTTCGTGGTCCCACGCGTGTATGAGGTTTATTAGCCTCTCGGCGTAAACCTCAGGGTCGAGCCTTGCGGTAAGCTCGGGCCTCTGGGTGGTAATGCCCCATGAGCAGTTGCCCGTATAGCACTTGCCGCATGTGGTGCAGCCCATTGTGATAAGGGCGGCTGTGGCTATGGCTACGGCGTCAGCCCCAAGCGCAATCGCCTTTGCCGCGTCAGCGCTGGATCTTATGCCGCCGGCCGCAACTATCGACGCCTCGTTCCTTATGCCTTCCTGCCTCAACCTGTCGTCAACAGCGGCTATGGCGTATTCGATCGGGATGCCCAAGTGGTCCCTTATTATCGAAGGCGCCGCGCCCGTGCCGCCCCTGAAGCCGTCGAGATAGACTATGTCAGCTCCCGCCCTTACTATGCCGGAGGCTATGGCCGCCACATTATGGACAGCCGCGATCTTGACGGAGACCGGCTTATAGTTCGTAGCCTCTTTTATGGCGTATATGAGTTGTCTTAAGTCCTCTATCGAATATATGTCGTGCTGCGGCGCTGGCGAAAGGGCGTCCGTGCCTACCGGTATCATCCGTGCCTTCGCGACCTCAAGAGGTATCTTCTCTCCCGGAAGGTGCCCGCCTATGCCCGGCTTGGCGCCCTGCCCTATCTTTATCTCCACCGCCACGCCTGCGTTCAGGTAATCCGGGTTTACGCCGAACCTGCCTGAAGCGACCTGAACGATGATACTGTCCCTATAAGGCAGTAAGTCCTCATGGAGCCCGCCCTCGCCCGTATTCATGAGAATGCCGCACTCCTTGGCGGCTATCGCCAGGACCTTCTGCGCGTTCAGGCTTATCG
>JAUSLB010000232.1 GCA_030646655.1 Deltaproteobacteria bacterium
TCGTCGCCTTCGGCTCCTCAGAATGACAACTTCGGGGACTTTTTCAGCTCCCTGTCAGTATATCCTTATCTCGTAGTCCTTCCCCTCCCAAGCGCCTGTATCGTGGTAATGGAAGGTAAAGCTCAGCTTTGCGCCGGACTCGAAAGAGCCGGGCTTGAAGTCGAAGTAATGGTGGCCTACGCCGGTAGCCGTCATCGGCTCCTCGGACTTTGTCGCCCAGTTGTCGGAAGTCCAGAGGAGGTTCGCCCTGTCGAAGGAGACTATCCTTATTACATCGGTAGTCCGGGCGATATGTACGGGCTTATTCTTCTTCCACGAGGCCATCTGAAGGGTTGCCTTTGAATCGATGTATCTCTTTTTGACTTCGCCGATTATATCGCAGCCAGCCATGTCCTTCCGTGTGCGGAGCAGTTTTATATATTCCGCGTGCGCCCACATAAGCGGGGTGGCTGAGCCGGTGCCCCTGCCCCTGTATAAGTGTTTTTCCGGCATATCGTCCCTGTCCCAGACCTGCTCGGGGAACATGAGGCCGTCGTTGGCGAAGTTCTCAAAGGACTTTAAATAGAATTCAGAGTTATTCCCGGCGAGCATCTCGTACATGGCGCGCTCTCCGGTGATAAGCGGCCAGGGCCTTCCAACCCCGGAGCCGTCGAAGGCAGAGCCGTCCTCCTTCTCGCCGAAGCCGTCGCCGTTGAACCTGTAGAAGGCAGCGCCCCCCGGGTAATCGGACCTGATCATCTTATCGACGACCTCTATGGAGCTTACGATGTGCTGGTCTTTCGGGTCCCTGACCCCGTACCTCACAAGCTCCAGAAAGCCAGCGTCCACAAGCTCGCCCTGATGGTGCGGGACATCCTTTGGCCTGTTCCTGTTAAAGACGAGCATGTGGCAGAGCTGCTCCGAGGGCGCGAGCTCTTCGGGTATGTTCTGGACGATCCTCAGGTAATGGCCGGGTATGTTCTCCCCTATGCAGTCGCAGGCAGAGAATGTCCACTCCTCTATCCTGGCGGCCCAGTGATCCGCCGTGGAGAAGAGGTAGTTTGAATCGGTATCTTCCCCCATCTTCTTCGCCCAGTGGCCGGCGCATACGAGGGCGGCCACCTCTGAGGCAAGGGTAGCGGGAGAAAAGCCCATGTTCTCCTCCCACCTCTCCTGCTCCGTCACAGGGCCGTGGGTGAGTATGTATGAGGCTGCCTTCTTTACCATAGGGTAGAACTCATCCGTTGCCTCTCCCATCCCTTTAAGCCTCCACGCGAGAATTATGGGGAGGGCTACCTCGTCGAGCTGGACAAACTCCCAGTTAGGCGCGCCGTGTATCCAGAAGTTCTGCGGCCACGAGCCGTCCGCGCTCTGAGTGTTCCTTAAATATCTCAAAACATCCAGGGCGGTCTTCCCGTCGCCGAGCGCCATGAAGGCGAACGCGGCCTTGACGAGGTCGCGCGGCCAGACAAGGTGATAACCGCTCGCGTCCTTATCGCCCTTTGTCTCTCCCCAAGGCACCGATAAGGACGCTATGAGGCCTCCCTTATGCGTCTTATCCTCGTGCGTCTTAAGGACTATGGCGCTCGCCCAGAACCTCTTGCCGCCGTCTTTTGCCTGTTTTCCGAGGTTGTCGAGCCTGCTCAAGTAAGCGCGCCAGCCCCTTATGTATTCCCTCTCGATCGTCTTATAGGTCCGGGATAAGGTCTTATTAGCTTCCAGCACAGCCTCTATCTCGTCCCGCCCGAAGCTCAAGACTATATTGAACTCTTCCTCAGGCGGGACCTCCGCCGTAAGGGCGATATTGCCGTTTGTGGCGAGCTCGAACTGCCAGTCCATCTGAAAGTTGTCCTTAAGGTCCTGCCAGCCGTCGGAGAAGCCCGAGAAGCCCGCTGACATCCTTAAGAAGTGCGTATCAGCCGTAAGGACGGCCGTTATATCCTCCCTCCAGGCTATAAGGTAGCTCCTGCCGTTATAGGCCGCCACCCTCCCGGAGTTCCCGAACCCCCGGTTCTTTATGTGAGGGGCGAACTGGATAAAGAGCTTATAGTCTTTTGCGGACCTCCTTAGGGGCTTAAAGGTAGCGTTTATGATGAGAGAATTAGCCTCCGGGTCCGTGACGACCCTTTTTATTATCGCGTAATCGCCTGAGCGCGCCGTATTGGTTATGAGGAAGGCAGGGGCCTTGTCGTCTATGTACTCTATCTTGGAATCCGTGTCCGCGCCTTCCTCGTTGAAGAAGGTCTTGGAGTCTGTCACGAGGAACTTTAAGTCCTTCAGGTTGGCGGTGTCTATCGTGGGGTAGTAAACCTCGGTTATGAAGCCGTCGAGGAGCGTGAACCAGACCTTTGAAGAGTCGCTGAATGCGGTGCCCACGCCCTGCTTCGAGGCGCGCGACCAGTTCGGGGCTATGCCGGGTCTCCCGAACGCCTCTCTTAAGGTATATGGGAAGTATTTAAGGGCTACGCTCATATAAGACCTCTTTCCCCGTCCTCCTTGAGCCTTCTGTTGAGCCTTCTGTTGCTCCGGCGCTTAAAAGGGGCGCCGGAGCGGTCTTTAAAACCCGGCTGTTGAAAAACAGCCTGCTAAGGCAATCCACGGATGGATTGCCAAATTGCGAAACTAAAAAAGTCGAGCAATTTGTAAGGATTGGACGGAGGCAGTCCGGCCAAATCGCGGTTGAAAAAGTCCAGGAAGGACTTTTTCAACATCCTGTTAGCATGTTCTTATCGGAGCGGAGGTGTAGTCAGACTTGTCCCTAA
>JAUSLB010000242.1 GCA_030646655.1 Deltaproteobacteria bacterium
GGATGCACAAACCCTCTATACTATATTGTATTTTTTCTATCCCAAATTTCGTATCTTCTTGTTTTTAAATAAGAATTAAAACAAAAGGGGTTGCGAAATATTCGCAACCCCTTCAAGTCTACCTCCCCAACCCGGACCTGAACTCCAGCATCTTCATTATGTCCCTCCTTGAGATTATGCCCACGAGCTGTCCGTTTTCTATTACCGGGAACCTGCCGTGGTTGAACCCGACCATCTTATTTAGCGCGTCCATGGCGCTGTCCTCAGGGCTCAAGACGTCATTCGGCCCGAGCCTCTCCATCGCATCGCTGACCCGTGTATCGCCCCATTTCTCCTTCTCAATCGCCCTCACGTCGTTCAGGGTGAGGAGGCCCGCGACATGGTTATTCGTCGTTACGGGAAAGCTTACGAAGTGGTACTTGAAGAAATAGTTCTCGACCGCGTCGTTCACGGTCTTATCATCCCTGATAGTTATGACGCCCCTTGACATAAGGTCTTTTACCTTAAGCCCCTCAAGCGCCATCTTTATCACGACCTGCTGGTAGCCGCTCTCAGCGGCCTGCTGGACGAATACTCCTATTAAAACCGACCAGAGCCCGCCTGTGAAATTGCCCATGAATATCTGGAGGAAGCCGGATATTATCAGGAATATGGCGAAGCCCTTTCCTATCCTGCTGGCGATCCTTGTGGCCCCGCTTATATCCCCTGTCCGCGCCCACCATATGGCCCTCAAGACCCTGCCCCCGTCGAGCGGGAAGCCGGGTATCATGTTGAATATTATAAGGACGAGGTTTATAAGGGCAAGGTACGAGAGTATGGCGTGCGGTATGGGGTATAACTCGCCATTTACCAGCTTTGAAGCGGCCCAGAAAAGGATAGCCAGAACCCCGCTCGCAAGCGGCCCGGCAAGGGCGATCTTAAGCTCGGTTATCGCGTCCTCAGGCTCTTTGGTGAGCCGGGCTACCCCGCCGAAGATAAACAGGGTTATCTCCCTTATGTCGAGGCCTAATTTATTGGCCGTATAAGAGTGCGATATCTCGTGTATCAGGACGCAGGCGAAAAGGAGGATGGCCGAGACGACCCCCATAAAGAGGTAAGTCCCCCTCTCGAGGCCCGGGCTGGCGAAAGGGAAATACCCGTAGGCGAGCGACCACGCGAAGAGCACGAAGACTATGAACCATGTATAGTCTATCGAGATCTGGATCCCCAAGACCTTAAATAGCTTTATCCCCCGTGACATTTTAGAGAACTCCTTTTAGCAGGTTGCTTCAAGCCGCAACCTGATAGGCAATACATGGAAGGATTGCCTCTGGATGCTCGCCTGCTCACGAAGTGATAAGGCGAGCTATATCAACGAAAAATTTCCTTGCCAGCCACAATCCGCTCCTGTGTATGGATTGTGCAATTGCGAGACCGAAAAGCCGGGCAATTTGTAAGGATTGGACGGAGGCAGTCCGGCCAAATCGTTAGAATACCCCTCTAAAGTCTATCAGAGGGAAAGACCCAGTGCAACCGGGCTTGATTATGGGCCCGGCGCTTGCTAATATGGGTAATGTCCCTAAAAGACTTGTCTTTGTCCAAACAACGGATAAAATCTATATATCTTTTAAAAAAGGTGAGCGTATGAAGAAAAAAAAGGCGATTTCAATCTTTCTGGCCCTCCTTTCCCTCCTCCTTATCCCTTCTGCGATGCTTGCCGCAACGGTTGAGAGGCTCGCGGAAGGGGTTTACGCCTTCATAGGCAAGGACGGCTCGACCAATTCAGGCTTTATCGTAACTGAAGAAGGGGTCATAGTGATAGATTCTCAGGGCACGAGGCAATTGGCGGAGGAGCTTAAAAAGGGCATAAGGGATGTTACTCCAAAGCCGGTCATTTATGTGGTCAACACCCACTACCACGGCGACCATACCTTCGGGAACCAGTACTTCAGCGAGGCCCGCGCCATAATAGCCCACGAGAACACGAGGCGGGCTTTAATCGAGAGGGACAAGGCGCATAAAGAGAGGTTTAAAAAGTTCTTCGGCGAAGAGAGCCTTTTTGGCTTTAACTTGACGCCCCCTACGCTTACATTCACCGATAAGCTTACATTATGGAGCGGCGGAAGGAAGGTTGATCTCATATTCGCCGGAGGCCCTGCGCATACGGACGGAGATATATTCGTCTATTTGGCCGCTGAAAAAATTATCTTCGCGGGCGACCTGTTATATAAGGGAAGGCTCCCGCTATTAAACGACGGCGATACGGCCGGGGCGGGCTCGGCCGTTGTTGAGCTGTTAAATACCGGCGCTCAAATCTATGTGCCGGGCCACGGCCCTCTCGCGGACAAAAACGATGCCGGAGAATATATGGGCTACCTTAACGATCTCAGGGCAGAGGTCAAAAGGCTTATGGGGGAGGGCAAGACCCTTGAGGAGGTCAAGAAAGAGATAAAGCTCCCAAAATACGGCGGCTACATCAGATACGCCGACTGGCTCCCGCTTAACGCCGAGAAGGTCTATGCGGAGATCCTTAGGGTTGAACAGGAGAACAGGTACATCCCCGGCGGCGAGCCGGCACCGTTAAAGAAATGACGCCCATAGCGGAGGTCCGCGGGCTCACAAAATTCTTCGGCCATGTAAGGGCCGTCGATAATATCTCCTTCGGGATGTTCGAGGGCGAGATACTCGGCCTAATAGGCCCGAACGGGGCGGGAAAGACCACGACGCTGCAGATGCTCCTCGGGCTCACCACCCCCACGAGCGGGGAGATAAGGATATTCGGCCTTGAGCTTGCCTCGAAGCGCGAAGAGATACTGAGCAATGTGAACTTCTCGTCCTCCTACATCTCACTCCCGTTATCATTGACCGTGCGCGAGAACCTGACGGTATTCTCAAGGCTATACGGCGTAAAGAGGCCCAAAGAGAGGATAGACGAGCTGTTAAGGATATTTGAGATAGAGGGGCTAAAGAACACCCCGGTGCGCAGGCTCTCATCAGGCCAGATAACAAGGGTCTGCCTCTGCAAGGCGCTCCTCAACAGCCCCCGCATACTCTTCCTCGATGAGCCTACCGCGAGCTTAGACCCTGACATAGCCGATAAGACAAGAAAGCTCCTTAAAAGGATAAAGGAGGAGAAGGGGCTTTCCATCCTCTATACCTCGCATAACATGAA
>JAUSLB010000246.1 GCA_030646655.1 Deltaproteobacteria bacterium
TAGATACTTTTATAGAAGAGATAAAAAAGAGGAAGGACTTAAGGGAGGTAGTCCACCACGAGGAGATAAGCCCTCTCCTTCCCGTTTACGGGCAGACAGGCAGGCCGCTTTCGCCTGAGTTGAGGCAGGCGTTAGAGGGCATCGGCATAGGCAGGCTCTTTGCCCATCAGGCAAAGGGGATAGACCTTATCCGCGATGGGAAGAATGTCGTCATAATGACCCCTACTGCGAGCGGAAAGAGCCTTATCTATAATATCCCTGTAGTCGAGTCAATCCTGCAGGACCCTGAATCCCACGCCATGTATATCTTCCCTTTGAAGGGGCTTGAGCAGGACCAGCTAAAGGCGTTCCGAGAGCTTACCGACGGTCTTCCGCTTGAGAGGGCTACTGTCCCTCAGACAGGCAAAAGGAAGGCGTTCGTCCCGTCTGTTTGCGAGATATACGACGGGGACACTACCGCGTACAGGAGAAAAAAGATAAGGGAGATGCCGCCCGCCGTGGTATTGACCAACCCTGACATGCTCCACCTCGCCATAAACGCCTTCCACCAGAAGTGGGAGCGGTATTTACGGAATTTAAAATATGTGATAATCGACGAGGTCCATACGTACAGGGGCGTATTCGGCTCGCATGTGGCTAATATCTTAAAGAGGTTCAGGAGGATACTGAATCTTTACGGGAGCGACCCGGTTTTCATCGCCTGCTCCGCGACGATCGCTAACCCGAAGGGATTGGCCGAGATGCTCACAGGCCTTCCCTTTGAGCTGATAGACGCCAGCGGGGCTCCTCAGGGCAAGCGCAATTTCATCTTCGTAAACCCTCCGCCTGAGGTAAGCCCCTATACTGTAGCCACAAGATTATTCATCTCATCAGTCCGCTCAGGGTTTAAAACGATCGCGTTCACGAAGGCAAGAAAGATAACCGAGCTAATGCACGCGTGGGTAAAGGAGGGCGCGCCTGAGCTATCCAGCCAGATAAGCTCGTACAGGGCAGGGTTTTTGCCCGAAGAGAGGCGGGAGATCGAGCATAAGCTCTTTAGCGGAGAGCTTTCCGGCGTAATTTCAACGAGCGCCCTTGAGCTCGGGGTAGATATAGGAGGATTAGATGTCTGCATACTCGTGGGCTATCCCGGGACAGTAAGCTCGACTTGGCAGAGGAGCGGAAGGGTCGGCAGGTCGGGCAGGGACTCGCTCATAGTGATGGTAGCGCTCGCCGACGCGCTCGATCAGTATTTCATGCGGAACCCTCAGGACTTTTTCAGGCGTAATGTCGAGGCCGCCGTGCTCGACAGCGAGAACGAGCCTATTCTGAAATCACACCTCCTCTGCGCCGCGGCTGAGAGCTATCTAAGGCCGAGCGACGGGTTCTTCGATGTAAAAAGGCTTGAGCCGGTATTGAACGAGCTTGAGGCAGAGGGCAAGGTCAGGCACTGGCTCAAGGGCGACATCTGGTACCCGAGGAGGCGTTTGCCGCAGATGGAGGTGTCTATCAGGGAGGCTGGGGAACCATACTCTATAGTAAAAGAGGACGGGCGCATGCTCGGGGAATCGAGCTCGACAAGGGTGCTCTACGAGCTGCACCCCGGCGCTATATACCTCCATAAAGGCATGCAGTACAGGGTCGCCAGGCTCGACATGAATGAGAGGAAGGCATTCTGCCGGAGCGCCGACGACGTCCACTACTACACGCGCGCCATTACGAGCGAGGAGACAGAGATAATCGGGGTAGAGGCGAAAAAGAAGGTAAAGAATGTCTCCGTTAGTTTAGGCAAATTAAAAGTTACCGAGCGGGTGCTCGGCTTTAGGAAAAAGCACATCCGCACTGACCAGAACCTGGGAGAGGTTCAGCTCGAACTCCCGCCTTCTGTCTTTACGACTGTCGGGATATGGATGGAGGTGGATGAGAAGATTCTCGATAAGGTGAGGGAGAAAAAATACAGCGTCGCTGGCGCGCTCCACGCGGCCGAGCACGCCTCTATCGCCACCCTGCCCCTTTACGCGCTTTGCGACAGGATGGATATTGGCGGAGTAAGCTACCCCTTCAACCCGGAGCTCGGGAGCGCCGCTATTTTCATCTACGACGGCCACGAGGGAGGCGTCGGGCTTACGAGGAGGGGCTTTGAATGCATAGAGGACTGGTTCGCCTCCACCATAAGGATAATGGAGGAGTGCGGTTGCGAGGTAGCCTGCCCTTCATGCACGCAGGACCCCAAGTGCGGGAACAACAACGAACCGCTCGATAAGAGGGGGGCGATTATGATTATAAGGGAGTGGCTGGGGAGACAAGGATAGGGGCGGAGGGGTTTTGTTTCCGCCGCAGAAAAAAATAAATTCCGGCGAGAAGTTGATTTTACATTTTAAGCCACTTCGACAAGCCGTTTTCAATATGCTTTGTGCCTATTTAAATTTTTCTGACTCTCTCATTATGTAATTATCTACGAGTTTGACATTTACTCCTTTGCAACTTTTTAATTTATCATAAAGCTTCCAAAAACGACATACAAATTTATAATATT
>JAUSLB010000253.1 GCA_030646655.1 Deltaproteobacteria bacterium
GCGTCCTCGAAGAACATCTCATAGAAGTCCCCCATCCTGAAAAAGAGGATGGCATCTGAGTTGCCGGCCTTTATATCGAGGTACTGCCGCATGGCAGGCGTAAGTGTCTTCATAATATGGGCGCAAGCGCAATAAGGATGGAATCAGACTATCCAGTTCTGCTGCTCGAAGTCCTCGGCCGGGACCTGAAAAATGAGGAAGCCCTTGACAGGCCACCTCTCCATGCCTCTTTCGTTCCCGTCGATATTGATGAAAAGCCTTATCTCGTCCCCCTTTGAGGCGCCGAGCGCGTCAAGGCTTATCGCGAGCTCTACTACGGTATCAGAGGCTATCTCGTTCAAAGGCCCGGCGTCCGTCCACTTCTTGTCCGTCTTTACCGACAGCCTTGCCTTCGGCGCCTTGCCTTTGACCGATGCCGTTATCTTTACGGGCTTGGGATGGAGGAAGTTGACGGTAAAGCTCCACTCCCCCTCAAAGGGCACAAGCTCTTCCAGATAATCGAACCTGAAAAAAAGAGAGTCTTTCGAGAATCCGTACGAGATGCCCTCGATTACGCCGTTACCCTGCAGTTCCCTGTGCATGGCGCTGCCGAAGTAATGGCGCTCGAGCCTTCCGGCTGAAAGCCACTCGAAATAGTTAGACACGAGCCCGTCTATGCTGGGCTTGATGAAGGCTGAAGGGACTATCGGGGGCACATAACCCTTTGCCTCGGAGGATATCGGTATCTCAAGATGATCCGGCGGCTCCAGATCGATCAGCGTGTAAACCCTCTTTATGTGTTTCCTGAAGAGCGCATCGAAGTGCTCGTCGCTCAGGGACGTATGCTCCTCCCCGTACCACCAGAACCAGTCGCTGCCCTCTGCGGCATAGACCTCCTCCCACGCCTGAGCCAGCGCGTCTTTCTTCTCTTCGAGCTCGGAGGGTTTAAGCGACTCTTCGTGTTTAACCAGCGCCCCGCGCGCCTCGGCTATATAGTCCCAGGCGGTGTTGTCCTCGACGTGGCCTATCCATATTTTAAAGTTATGGCTTATCCATGAGCCCGGATAGAGCCAGTTAAGGCCCTCGCGGTATCCGTTGTCTTCGAGGAACTCGCTTATCGTTACGCAGCGAAGCTTATGGTGCCCGGAGAGCTTGGAATAAAGGGCGGTGAGGAAGTCCCTGCCGTCGTTCTTGAAGTGCTCCCACGCGTTCTCTCCGTCCAAGATTATGCTCACTATGTGGTTTTCCGGCTCCTCAAGCATGTCGTAGATATGAACGAGCCTGGTAACCATGTCATTTGACGCGGCCTCTGCGTCCATCTTGGCGTAGTCGAACCCGATGAGGTCCGAGAGCACATGGTCCCTGAAAAGGAGCGATACCTTCTTCCCGTCGGCGTCTATGGAATACGCCTTATAGAGGAACGGGTCGTAGCAGTTGCCGTGGGTGTCCCTCCTTATGGGCCTTTTGAGCGAGTTCGAGAGTATCTCCTCGTCGGAGGCGAGCCACTCTATCCCGGCCCCGGTCACTATCGGCAGTATATCCATGCTCACGGAGCCTTCGGACGGCCACATGCCTTTCGGCTTTCTTCCGAAGGTCTGTTCATACAGCGCTATCCCCTTGTCGATCTGCCGTTCAGCGTCCTCGGGGTGCATGAACCTTTCTTTCGGAAGCGTCAGGTCCGGCATCGCCTCTTTCGCGGAAAAGCTGTCGCATAAGAGAGGCATTATCGGGTGGTAATAAGGCGTAGTGGAAACCTCTATTATCCCCTTCTCCATCATCTCCCTGTACTTCGGCAACACCGTGCCTACTATCTCTATCTGCTTATCCAGTAATTCAAGCTTCTCGGCCTCGGTGAACCCGGCGCCTTTTGAGTATAAAGATGAGAGGAATGGGTCTTTGTCCCTTATGACCGGGTCTATCCAGACGAGGTTGAAAAGGACCTGCAGGTCTTGGTAGTCCTCTTCAGTGAAGTACCTGAGCACATGCTGTATCTCGTCTTTCGAGTCCGTCACGCCGCGTTTTTTTAACAGCTCCCAGTACCTCGGGAGCGGCTTTATCATATAGTCCCAGTTCGCCTGAAAGAAGTACTGGATTATGAACGCCTTGTCGTCGCGCGTTAAACGAGAGGCCGGCTTTTTGCTTAATTCCCTGTACTTGTCAAGCGCCTTGCCGGATGAGTATTCGTTAAGCTGCTCTATAAGGCACGGCACGACATTAAAGGTCTGGTGCACGTCCGGGAACTCTTCGAGTATCGCGGCCATGTCGTAATAGTCCTTTGTCGCGTGGAAGAGGACCCACGGCAGCGTGTATTCGCCCGTAGCCGGGTCTTTATAAAGCGGCTGGTGCATATGCCAGAGGAAGGCTATGTTGAGTCTTTTGTCCGTCATGATGAGCTATCTCGTTTTAAATACCGTAAGTAGCCCCTTGTCCGTGAGGAGCGCCACGCCTGAGCTCCCGGCGGAGGCGTTAGCGGTTATAGAGGAGCTTAATCCGCTCTCCCAGAGCACGCTGCCGTCCTTAAGGTCAAAGGCCTGCATGTAGCCGTTCCTCGAAGATAGGAACTCCCATCCGAAAGGCGTCACCTTCTGGTTCGAGACCGCGAAGAGGACATCACCTGCCGCGAATACGGACGACAGGGGGCTGTATCTGAGCTCCTTTTTCCATAAGGTAGCCCCTGTGATCCTGTCTATTGAGACTATCTGGCTTATCCCCGCTATGACGAGACGGCTTTTATCCGGGGCTACAAGGTCGTAAGCCTTTATTATGTTGTATATCCCTTTTACCTCGCCTGTCTCCTCAGAGAGCGCCTGAACGGCGTTGTTGTCGTCTATCACATAGACGGTACCGTAGCTTACCAGAGGCGTCCTGCGCGTCTGCTGGGCGCTGTCGAACATTTTTACAATTTTCCTCGACCAGACCTCTTTTCCGTTCTCAGCGGATAAGCAGACAAGGGAGCCGTCGGAGAAAAACAGATAGAGCCTCCCGTTGGAATATGCGGGCGATGCGTAGATCCTCGGCGTTACCGTCTGCAAAGTCCCCCGGTTGAAGCTCCAGAGCTTCTCCCCGTTCGAGGCGCCAAGCGCATAGACCCTGTCGTCCGAAGACGAGAAATAGACCCTGCCGTCCTTTACCACGGGGCCGGACAGTATCTCGGATCTTGCCCTGAACCTCCAGAGCTCTTTGCCGCTCGCCCTGTCAAGGCACCTTATGTAGCCGTCAGACGAGCCGAAGAAGACGAAGGGGCCCTCAACCGTAGCCGGGGCCTCAAGAGGGTATCCGGCGTCGAACCTCCACAAGACACGGCCTGAGTCAAAATCGACCGTATAGAATCCCTCGTTCGTAGAGCCTGTAAAAAGAGCCCCGCCCGAGACCACAGGCACGGATAATTGCTCCTTTGGATAGGCCTTGAAGAGGTTGAAGGCGGAGATATCCTTGTCCCATTTCATGACAAGAGGCAGCGTGAGCTTATCGTCAGAGATATTCGCGCGCGAGCCGCTATATAGGTAAGTGGGCCAATCCTTATGCTCCAGGGCCGCCTTCGGCGCGGCGCATCCTGAAAGAAGCAATAGGGCGAAGGCCGCCTTAATATACTTTCTTGAGAAGTTCCTGAGCATTCTCCTTAAGTCTCCTTATATCTACTCCGTTTAAGCCCGCGCCGAGCGCGATCAACTCCGCCCTTTCGTCGGTAATCAGATCGCCCGGCGAGTGCGAATCTGTATTTACCACCATGCGCACGCCGAACTCCTTAGCCATCCGGGCGACATGGCCGTTGGAGGCGTTGTGCCCCGCCCTGCCAGTTATCTCGAAATAGACGGATTTTTTTACAGCCGCCCTGCAATCTTCCTCTGTCACGAGCCCCGGATGGGCGAGTATGTCGACCTTGGCGTTTATGTAAGCACGGTTCGTGCCAGCCTCCACGGGCTCGGCCAGAGTCTCGCCGTGTCCTACGATAACGCGCGCCCCGAGCGCGCGGGCCTTCTTGACCATTAAGGGGATCTGCCTCGGCGGTATATGCGTAAGCTCAACCCCGGGTATCAGTCTAAAGCCCTTATCCTTATTTACGAGCACGCTTACCTTTATTATCTGCCTCAATACCGCCTCTATATTGGATTCGTCCGCGTGGTCTGTGATCGCCATCGCCGTATATCCGATGACCCGCGCCCTCCTTACCAGCTCGGAAGGGATGAGCGCGCCGTCGCTAAGGAGGCTGTGCATGTGGAAATCTATCATATGGGGCTGCCTTTCTTCTTATTCCGGCTACGCGGCCACATAGTCGTCCTTTATGAGCTTGCTGAAAAGCCCGTAGAAGACCTCTGCGGCTATTGACTCGTCTTTATTGTTAAGGTTGAATACCGGCTCATCGGGCTTAAGGCCCAGAACCTTCCTGAACCCCGCCTCAGCCGTGCCTGAAAGCTTATCCCCTGCGTATATGTGCATGGCCGGAACTCTCCTTTTCAGGAGTATCTCCTTTTTAGCGCCTGCCAGCTCTTTTAGACCGTTGGCCCCTTCCCCGTCCCACAGGAGTATCAGCCCTATGAGGTTCGTAGAGAACGCCTTCCATATCGGCCCCATGTGCTTTACCTCTGGTATCGAGAATAAAATGAGCTCCATCCCCCCGTAGAGCTTGAGCTTCGCAACGGGGCCCAGCGGGTTCTCTTTGGCTATCTGCGTAAAAGACGACTGGCCGGCTGAGAACCCGGGTATCCGCCTGCAATTCTCAACGAACAGGTTCACGAGGCTTCCAGTTGGCGAGAGGATGAAGATCTTGCCGTAGTTGAGGTTAAAGATATCCGAGAATCTGCTTATTATCTTCTCCCTTATGCTTATCATCTGGTCATGCGTGAGGAACTCCTGCCCCTCTCCCGCCTCCCCTTTTTTCTCCTTCTCCTCAAGTATCCCGCGC
>JAUSLB010000257.1 GCA_030646655.1 Deltaproteobacteria bacterium
CCCATTTGAAGTCGGCTTCCTCGACACCCCGGGGCTTGCGGTCGACATATTCGTGGCAGGCTCATACGCGTATGTCGGGGACATGGGCGGCGGTTTGAGGATAATAGATGTGTCGAATCCGGCTTCGCCTGTCGAGAGATCGAGGTTCAACCCCGCCGGCTATAAGATACACGGCATCTATGTGGCCGGGAATTACGCTTACGCGGGCGTATACTCGGGAGGGTTTGTAATACTCGATGTGACAATGCCCTCAAAACCAGTGATGCTAAGCTATACCGACACGCCGGGCGAGGCCCATACGCTCCAGCTTGTGGGAAACCAGCTCTATCTCGCGGACGGGCTAAACGGGCTTAGGATATACGATGTGACAAACCCGGCCCTGCCGGTTGAGGCGGGTTTCTATATGGGGCCGGGCTTTGTCCACGGTGTTTTCGTTGAAGGCACAACGGCATATCTTGCGAACGAGGGCAGGGGCTTCTATGTTTTGAATGTGGCCGATGTAAGGAACCCGGTAGCTACAGGCTATTACTATACAGGGGATTCGGCCCACTTCATCTACAAGTATAACGGCTACATATACCTGACAGATGAGGTCGACGGCCTATACATTTTGCGGTGATTTTTTGCATGAATATTTAAAATTGAGGAGTCGGACATGGCCAAAAAGGGATTGATGCCTTTTGCAGCACTGCTCGCGCTCTTGTTTTTTATGCCTGTTGCCTCTTACGCCCAGCCCCCCGGCAGGCCCCTCTATGCGCCGGATGAGGTCATTGTGAAGTTCAGGGAGGGGGCAGCCATACCCGCTATTGATTCAGCGATACTCAGGGCGAACGGCAGACTCATTAAAAAGTTCCGGATACTGCCGCTCCTCCATCATATAAAGGTGCCCCCGAGCACGGTTGAGGCCGCGGTAAAGCTCCTAAAGTCCCTGCCCGAGGTCGAGTATGCAGAACCGAACTTCCTCCGTTATATCGACAATACCCCGGATGACACGAGATACGGGGAGGCGTGGGGATTGAACAACACAGGCCAGACCGGAGGCACACTGGATGCCGACATAGACGCCCCGGAGGCGTGGGACATAACGACCGGGAACCCCGGCATTATCGTAGCGGATATAGACTCCGGGATAGATCTAAGTCACGAGGACCTCGCGGCGAACATATACACCAACCCCGGTGAGATAGCCGGCAACGGCATAGACGACGACGGCAACGGCTTCATAGACGATGTCAACGGGTGGGACTTCGCCTATGATGACAACAACCCGTCGGATTCGGACTTCGCCTGCGGCGGACACGGGACCCATACCGCCGGGACCATCGGTGCGAAGGGAAATAACGGGGCCGGAGTGACAGGGGTGAACTGGGATGTGAAGATAATGCCCCTTAAGGCGTTCAAAACCATCCTGATATTCTGCTCCGCCTCCACGGCCGATATAATCAATGCCATAGATTACGGCAGCCGCATGGGGGCAAGGGTGTTCAACAGCAGCTACGGGAGCCATTCCTTCAGCCAGGCGGAATACGACGCCATAAGGGCGTCCAAGAGGCTTTTTGCCGCCGCGGCAGGCAATGACGGCCTTAATAACGACGTAACCCCGACATACCCGTCAAGCTACAGCCTTAATAACGTGATATCCGTTGCCGCTACGGACCATAACGACATTAGGGCCAGTTTTTCCAATTACGGGACGGCCAATGTGGATCTCGCTGCCCCGGGCGTCGGGATTCTGAGCACCACGCCCAATAACACCTACAGCGTATATAACGGCACATCGATGGCGACCCCCCATGTCACGGGGTCGATCGCGCTTCTCATGGGTAGTGACCCGGCCCTCACGAATAACGAGGCACGGTGGATGATATTGAAGGGCGTTGATCCAAAGGGGCTTCCTGTGGCTACAGGGGGAAGGCTCAATATAAACAATACCCTGCTTCTTCCCCCTCCGCAGGTCACGGTTAATGTGGCCCCCATAGGCTCCACCACAGTGCCAAGAGGCGGCACCCTGAGCTACAGCGTAACTCTCCATAATACGGCTCTAACCCCTGCCACGGTCAGCGCATCTGTCGTGGCGATAACCCCGAACGGGAGCGAGGTTCCGCAGCTGAGCCGCACCCTGACCCTGCAGGGCAACGCCACTGTTAGCCAGACCTTCACGAGGACCGTGCCCGGCAGTGCGCCTCTCGGAGATTATCAGGTGGCCGGAAGGGTGGAGATGACTTCGACAAGCTATGACGAGTCGATACTCGCGTTTACGGTGGCGCCTTAGAGGTGTTTGACATGGTTTCGGGTTATTCGGTAATGGGGATAAGATGAGAGGCTTGAAGTATGCGGTGAAACAGGGGATAATGCTGACGCTCTCTGGCATAGGCCCCATGCTCCCGAGGAAGCATCCGCCGATTTTTGTCTATCATTCGTTTGACGAAAGCGGGTCCTGCGTCTCTATTACCCCTTCTCTTTTCAGGGAGCAGATGGAATTCCTGAAAGAGAACGGCTACAGGACGCTTACGATAAGCGAGATGGTAAAGCTATATAAGGAGGGGAGCGCATTTCCGGAAAAGTCCGTCGCGCTCACCTTTGATGACGGGCTTGAGAATAACTATACCGTCGCTTATCCGATACTCAGGGAACTCGGGCTTACGGCGTCTATTTTCCTTGCCGTGGATTATATAGGCAAGGCATGCACATGGGATAAAAAGCCGGACATACCGGATTTTCCGCTTATGACGTGGGAGATGGCGGGAGAGCTTGGCGGGTACGGTATAGACCTTCAGTCCCATACCGCGACCCATCCGCACCTGACGAAGTTGCCGGACGCGGAAGTAAGGGAAGAGGTCAGGAGGAGCAAGGCGGTAATAGAGGAAAAGCTGGGAAAAAAATGCGAAGTGCTCTGTTACCCTTACGGCGAGTTTAACGAGAGGGTCGCTGAAATAACGGCGGAAGAGGGCTATGCGGGGGCGACCGCGGGACATCCCGAAAAAGAGGGCCTGCATTCGATGAGGCGCGTGGGGAGCGGGCATATAAATTCGACTCTCGCGTTAAAAGCCGCGCTCAATAACGGTTTCCCGCTTTTTTACGATATGAAGATCGCCGCAAGAAAGATCTTTAGCCGATAGAACCCCAAAAGTCGCAAAAGAGGTATATAAGAACAGGGAATACCTCGACAGCCATCCCGATGTATCAAAAAACCTTTATGAGGACAGGGAATGGCTCAACAGGCACCCCGAGGTATCGAAAGAGGCTTACAGGCAGAAGAAAGGGATAAGAGAATGCCCCGGCGCAGCAGGGAAGATAGAGAGAGATCCAAGAAAGGCCAAGGAACGCTTGGAGGGGAGGTAATTCGAGATGAAACAAGGCGATATTCTTCATGGTCATGGTTATAGACCGCTTGCATCCGTATTCCTGGCTTTCGTATTCTCGGTATCCGTGTTGACAGGCACGGCGCATACGGAAGATAAGAAGGACCCTGAAAAATGCAGATTCCCGGAGTACGCAGGGGAGGCGGTGTCAAAGGGCGGCGGCGGGGACGGGGGTGAATTATGCCGCAATTCGCTCGAAGTTATGGCAATGGCCGGATACCAGACAGGGGACACTTACCAGATAAACAGCAAGCTGGGCTATTCTTATTTCGGTGCTGAGACGCGCTTTGACCTCAGGGGCAGTTTTCAGGAGATCGGTTCTCCTGCGGGAACCCAGCAGTCTGCCGATGCCATGGCCAAGGTAAGCTATCCGGTGCAGGATGAGATATATGCTTATCTCTCCATGAACGGGAACTGGCGTAACGAGAGGGGTGATTTTTACTATTTTACGGCAGGGCCCGGCGTAAAGGTAACGCCTGAGCTCACAATCGAGATCGGCGCAGGGCAGGTCTTCGTAGTCCCGGGAGACGCATGGCTCATAGGAAGGGGCGCCTTCGACTTCAGGTACAGGTTCGCCGAAAACTGGCTCTTCCAGGAAAAGTTCGAGGTGCTATCCCCCATTGACGGGCCTATAAACTATATTATGGACTCTGATACGACTCTCGCGTACAGGGTCACGAACAGGGCATCGCTCAAGGCGGGGGTCACATATAACGGCATTGACAACAACACGCACAGGGTGCAGATGCTCGTGGGGATGGATTATAAGTTTTAACGCGGAAATCCCCGAAACCCCCCCCGAACGGGGGATTGACAAGGAAAGCCGGACTGGATAAAGTAACGTGTCCAATTAACAATTAAAAGTCTCCTGTTTGTTTTCACTGAAAAGGAGGGAAGCGGCGGAAATGCAGGACCAAAAAACAAAATGCATGGTAATCGGCCTTGACGGGGTATCCCAGACGCTTCTCTCGGATTATATCGAAAAGGGGTATCTGCCAGGGTTTAAAAATATACTCGATAGCGGGTTCAGGCTCCATCAGATGGACGCTTCAATCCCGGACGTCTCATCGACATCATGGACATCCTTCATGACAGGGGTAAACCCCGGAGAGCACGGTATATTCGGCTTTATGGACCTGCGCCCCGGGACATACAAGATGTTCTTCCCGAGCTCAAAGGATGTAAAGGCCCCGGCAATATGGGAGATTATCGGCCAGACTTCCGGAGGCAAGGGTTCGACCCTCCATGATAAGTACAGGGAAGGGATTAGAAGGCCGCTTAAATCGGTAGTCCTCAATATACCCCAGACCTACCCGGCGCTGCCTCTTAACGGAGTGCTTACAGCCGGTTTTGTATGCCCTGACCTCAAGAACGGCACCTACCCGGAGAGCGCCTACAACTACCTTAAATCAATAGGATACCTTTCGGATGTAGATGCCCAGAAGGCTGTGGAGGACCGGGACGCATTTTTCGACGAGCTTTTCCTGGCCCTTGACAGGCGCGCAGAGGCTTTTGAGCATTTTATGGATAATAGCGAGTGGGACCTTTTTGTCTCCGTAATAACAGAGACCGACAGGCTCCACCACTTCTTCTTCGACGCGGCAAGGGATGAAAAAAACCCCGTAAATAAAACCTTTATTTCCTTTTATAAAAAGATGGACGAGGTAATAGGAAGACTCTACGCGCGTTTCATGGAAATAACCGGCGGGCAGGGGCTGTTCATTACGATGTCAGACCACGGGTTTACGGTCCTTGAAAAGGAGGTCTATGTGAACAGCTGGCTTCGAGAAGAGGGCCTTCTTAAGATAAACGCCGTGAGGGACTATTACGAAGGCATCGAGTTCGGCACCAAGGCCTTTGCCATGGACCCGTCAAGGTTCTATGTAAACGCGGAAGGCAGATATCCCGCCGGGTCTGTAAAGGGGTCCGATAAAAAGGCGGTCGTGGCTGATTTGAAAGACAGGCTCCTTTCGCTTGAGTATGACGGAAGGCATGTCATAAAGGCGGTATATGGGAACGCTGAGATCTATAACGGGCCTGCGGCCGCCTCTGGCCCTGATCTTGTCTGCGTCGCTAACGACGGGTTTGACCTCAAGGGGACTCTAAAAAAGGAAGGGGTCTTCGGCAAGGGGAATTTTTCAGGCATGCATACGCGTCATGACGCTCACTGCATACTGCCTGCCTCGATCGAACCAGGCGGGAGGCTCCATATAGAGGCCCTTGCGGGCTTTATGCTCGATAAGCTGCTAATTCAAAAACCCCAAAGGAGGTAAAGGAAGATGATGAAGATCAGGTTCGGGGCCTTTTTGCTGGCTTTGGCGCTAAGCACGCCTTTTTCGTTTATCCACACCTCGTACGCCGAAGAGGCTTCGACGGGTGACCTGCCCCAGAAGCCTGACGATGACGCTACCGCTGCCTGGATAAAGGACAACCCTAAGGCCGCCCAAGCGGCGTTTGAAAACAAGGGCTTCCTTGAAAATCATCCCCGCGTGGCTGAGGGTATCGTAAAGGACAGGGCATGGCTTGAGGCCCACCCAGAGGCCGCCAAAAGCCTCTATGCCAACCGCGAATGGCTGAACGCGCATCCAGAGGCCGCGAGGGAGCTTTACGGCAACAGGAGCTGGCTATCACAGCACCCGGAGGTCGCTAAAGAGGTCTATGCGAACAGGGAGTGGCTGAATAAAAACCCCGAGGCCGCAAAGGAGCTCTACTCGAACCGCGAGTGGCTTAAAAGCAACCCTGAGGTCGCAAAAGAGGTCTACAAGAACAGGGAGTTCCTCGATAAGCACCCCGAGGTCGCAAGGACGCTATATGAGGACAGAGACTGGCTTAACAGCCATCCCGAGGTCGCTAAAGAGGCCTACAAGAATAGAGACGCCATAAGAGAGCACCCCGGGGCCGCAAAGAGGGTGGAAAGAAACCCCCGGAAGGCACGGGAGAGGCTGAAAAAGGTAACGGATTGACCCAGCGGGGAGATTACTGAGAGAATTTTTTGTCTTAAAAATCAGGGCCTTGCAGCCATAACCTCATGGAACCCCCCCGAAAGCGGGATTGACTTAAATCTATCGATAGTTTATAAAAGTATGTTGTTTTGAAATTGTATAATCTATTCTCCACGAAGGAGCGAGCTTATGGACCATCTCTCGATACTCGAGAACAAAAGCATTTTCATCATACGGGAGGCGTACTACAGGTTCAGGAACATCGCCATGCTCTGGTCCGTGGGAAAGGACTCCACGACGCTCCTGTGGCTCGTCAGGAAGGCCTTTTTCGGCAAGGTACCGTTCCCGGTAATCCACATCGACACCACCTACAAGTTCCCTGAGATGTACGCCTTCAGGGACGAGTACGCGAAGAAATGGGGCTTAAACCTCATTGTCGGCAGTAACGAGGGGCAGGTGGCGGCGGGCATGGGCCCGAAAAAAGGCTCGAAGCTCGACTGCTGCAACGAGCTAAAGACCAATGCCCTGAAGCAGATCATAGAGAAGAACGGGTTTAAGGCCCTGCTGTTAGGCATAAGAAGGGACGAGCACGGCATAAGGGCGAAGGAGAGGGTCTTCTCGCCCCGTGACGATAACTTCAAGTGGGATTATGAGAACCAGCCGGCCGAATTATGGGACCAGTACAAGTCAACCGCTGAGGAGGACAACCACTTCAGGGTCCACCCCATACTCCACATGACAGAGCTCGATATCTGGAAATACATAAAGAGGGAGAATATACCGATTACCGAGCTTTACCTAAGCAAAGAGGGAAAGAGGTATAGGAGTATCGGGTGCCTGCCGTGCTGCAGCCCGGTAGAATCGGCCGCGTCGAGCATAGACGAGATAATACACGAGCTTGAGACAACGCATACATCCGAGAGGGCGGGAAGGGCGCAGGACAAAGAGGACGCGTACACCATGCAGAAGCTCCGCTCGCTCGGATACATGTAGGAGGGGATAATGGAAGAAAGATCGCTTCACTTAGTAATAGTCGGCCATGTTGACCACGGCAAATCCACGCTCGTAGGAAGGCTTTTATTTGACACAGGCTCCCTGCCGCCTGAGAAGCTCGAGGATATAAAGAGGGTCTGCGAGTCAATGGGCAAGGAGTTGGAGTTCGCCTATGTAATGGACAACCTCGAAGAAGAGAGGACAAAGGGCATAACGATTGACATAGCCCATACCTTCTTCATGACCCGGAAAAGAAGGTATGTGATCATAGACGCCCCCGGCCACAAGGAGTTCTTAAAGAACATGATCAGCGGCACGTCTCAGGCAGAGGCGGCCCTTCTCCTCGTCGATATAAGCCGGGGGATACAGGACCAGACCTTGAGGCACTGCCATATATTAAGCCTGCTCGGCATAAAGCAGGTGGCGGTGCTCGTAAACAAGATGGACCTCGCTGACTACTCCGAAAGCTCATTTAAGGAGGTAGAAGCCGGTATCGGGTCTGTGCTGGCAAGCCTTAATATCAAGCCCTCCTATATAATACCGCTGTCCGCGAGCAAGGGGGAGAATGTCGCCAAGAGGACGGAGAAGCTTAATTGGTACAGCGGGCCGACCGTATTGGAGGCGCTCGACAGCTTCAGTACCTTAAGGGTCGAGGAGAAGGGCCTAAGGTTCCCTGTGCAGGACATCTACTCCTTTGACGGCCACGATATAGCCGTAGGCAGGGTAGAGGCGGGGTCTTTAAAGAAGGGGCAGGAGGTATTCGTCCTCCCGCAGAAGAGCAAATCAAAAATTGTCGAGATAAAGAAATTCCTCGAAGGCGATATAACAGAGGCGCCTACGGGCGACTGCGTCGGCATCCTTACAGAAGGCGCAAAACTTAAGAGGGGGCAGATACTGACGGACGAGATAAAATCCGAGATAACGGACAAGATACGCGCCAATATCTTCTGGATGGTCGATAAGGACTATAAGCTCGGCATCCCGGTCACCTTCAAGTGCGCCACGCAGGAGGTAAAGGGGAGGATAGAGAAGATACACAGGCGGTTCGACCCGGCGTCCGTCTCGATAGTCGAGAATAACGCCTCGATAATAAAGCCCGCCGAGATAGCCGAGGTGGATATAAAATTAGACGCTCCCGTGACGGTGGATAAGTTCTCTGATGTACCGGAGCTGGGCAGGTTTGTCCTTGAGCATGCGGGGTATCCGGTGGCGGGCGGGATAATAATTTAGCAGGCTGCTGAAAAAGTCCATCTGCTGCGTTATCTTCGTCGCTCGTCACTGCGGCGTAGACCAAAACTACGCCTCATTCCTCGCTCCTCGATGCCTTGCATCTGGAGCTTTTTGAGCAGCCTCTTCGAATTACGAACGCGATAAATGTCTTTATACTGCGTTGTTACTCCTCGGAAAATCCTCGACGCACCGCAAAGAGTACGCCTGAGGTTTTCCTCGTCGTCCGCCTTGTCTAAAGCCATTTCT
>JAUSLB010000183.1 GCA_030646655.1 Deltaproteobacteria bacterium
CTTATCTCTGCTGTAAGGGACGGGGCAAGGCTCTATTTCCTTGTAATCGTCATCCTCTTTATCGCCGCGTGCTGGGAGATAAGCTGGCTCCATTACCTCGGCCCTCTTATAAATATAGAAGATTTTAAATAAATCCAAAGATTTCGCTTGGAGCGGCTGAAAACTTGTGCTATAAGGTGCAAACAACCGGTGACACTTTTTAATATTCGCCTTGGGGAGAGATAATTTTTCTTTATTTCCCGCACAGTTAGGCTATCAGGTTGCGGTAAAACGCAACCTGATAGGCAATCCATGGAAGGATTGTGCAATTGCGAGACCTAAAAGCCGAGCAATTTGTAAGGATTGGACGGAGGCAGCCCGGCCAAATCGTGGCTGAAAATTTAATGCTGGTTTCAAATTCCTGATTCTGGTATTTAGATGGCAGGGACTGTCTCAGAAAACCTCATAAATATCCAAGACCGGATCAGAAAGGCCGCGCGCAAGGCCGGCAGGGATCCCGGCGAGGTGACGCTCGTGGTCGTCACAAAAGGGTTTGATATTAAAAAGATAAAAGAGGCCTTCTCCGCCGGCGCGAGGGTCTTTGGAGAGAATTACGTTCAGGAGGCCGAGGAGAAGGCCGGAAAGATCAAAGATAAGTCCGTAAAGTGGCACTTCATAGGCCACCTTCAGAAAAATAAGGTCAAGCTCGCCCTTGAGCTTTTCGATGTCATCCATACCGTTGACAGCCCCGAGCTTGCCTCTGAAATAAACAAGCGCGCAACAGAGCCGGCGGATATACTCATAGAAGTAAATATCGCCAAAGAAAAGACCAAGTCAGGCGTTGACGCGGAAGGCGCCGTAAAGCTCGCCAGGGCGATATCATCAATGGACAAATTAAGGCTCAGGGGGCTCATGACCATCCCCCCTTTTGTAGAAAACCCCGATATGTCGCGCCCGTATTTCGTCGCCTTGAGGAGGCTTGCCGAGAGGATAAATAAAGAGCATCTGCCGGGCGTATTCATACGGGATTTATCCATTGGCATGTCGAGCGATTTCGAGGTCGCGGTCGAGGAAGGGGCTACGCTTGTAAGGGTGGGTACCGCGATATTCGGCCCAAGGCCTGAAAAAAAGGGCTCAAAGGGCGCATAGACCCCCTTCGGCACAAAGATGCTCACGAAGAAAACCATAGGCTTCCTCGGCGCGGGAAACCTCGCAGAGGCGCTCATAAAAGGCCTTCTCGCCTCCAAGAGCGTAGGCCCATCCCAGATAATAGCGAGCGATAAGGCAAGCGAACGGCTCCTGCACCTCGCCCGTGCGTATGAGGTCAAGGTCTATAGCAAGAACTATGAGGCCGCAAAGAACGCCGATATAATATTTTTAACCGTAAAACCGAACGACGCAAAGGAAGTCCTTAAAGAGATAGCCCCTGAGATCAGCGAGGGGAAGCTCCTTATCTCAGCGGCAGCCGGCATAACCACCACAACCATATCGGAGACCCTTAACGAGGGCGGGCTCAGGGCCTTTATGCCGGTCGTAAGGGCCATGCCCAATACCCCGGTGATAGTCCGGGAGGGCGCCATAGGGCTTTGCGCCGGCATTGGCGCAGGCAGGCAGGAGTTAAAGCTCGCGAAGGCGGTCTTCGAGGCTGTCGGCAAAGTTATAGTGGTCGAAGACGAGGCGCTCCTCGATTCCGTCACGGGCCTGAGCGGCAGCGGGCCTGCCTATGTATTCCTCTTCATGGAGGCTCTTACGGAAGCGGGCGTAAAGGCCGGGCTCCCGGTAGAGAGCGCGAAGACGCTCGCCCTCCAGACCACCCTCGGCGCGGCTAAGCTCGCTATGGAGAGCCCAAAAGACCTGAAAGAGCTCAGGCGCGCGGTCACATCCCCCGGGGGCACTACGATAGAGGGGATAAAGAAGCTTGAAGAGGCCGGCTTTAAGGAGGCCATAGAGAAGGCTGTTCTGGCGGCAACGAAAAGGGCGAAAGAGCTTTCAGGCAAATAAATGCCGTGTTCCGTTGACCGTGAACCTGAAAACTGTAATACTGCAAGGATAGAGCCGTGCCTGCTATTTGAAATTTCAGTTTTTAAGAATATACTTGTTTCAGAGATAGATAGAAGGCAGGGCTTTAGCCTCGCGTTGATCCTTTCCTTAGTTACGTATAACGGTCAACGGTTCACGGCATTTTTACCCGGCTTTAGTCACTGAAAATAATGATAGATTAATGTATTAGGAGACAGGGGATGTTCGTTTTCGCGAATTTTTTAAGCGCCGCCGCCCAGATACTCGACTGGGTTCTCAATATATACGTCTGGATAATAATAGCGAGGGCCCTGATATCATGGGTAAACCCCGACCCGTATAACCCGATTGTAAGGTTCCTCAATCAGGCCACGGAGCCCGTGCTCGGAAGGATAAGGAACCTCCTGCCTTTCATGGGGGGCTTTGACATCTCCCCCATAATCGCGATCTTTGCCATATACTTCTTTAAGTGGTTCGTGGTCACGACACTGATCGATCTAGCATTCAGGCTTAAGGCCGGAGGAGGCATATGAAGGTAACCTCTCTTGAAGTAAAGAGCCATCAGTTAAAGAAGAGCTTCAGGGGCTATGATGTCCGCGAGGTGGAGGCGTTGAGGGAGCTTGCGGCAGACTCTCTCGAGGACGCAAGCCGCACCATAACAGGCCTTGAGGAGAGGCTTAAGGACGCCGAAGACCGCCTGTCAGAGCATATTGCGAACGAGAAGATGCTCAAGGACGCGATCACTACCGCCCAGAAGATGACGGACGACCTGAAAGCTAACGCGAGGAAAGAGGCCGAACTCCTCATAACA
>JAUSLB010000265.1 GCA_030646655.1 Deltaproteobacteria bacterium
GGAAGTCCTTCGCCTTCTTGAGGGCCTCTAAACCGTTACGGGCGTTCCCGACCTCGTAGCCCTCTAGCTCGAGCTTGGCCGTAAGGAGCGCGAGGTTCATCTCGTCGTCGTCAACCGCAAGCACCCTCGGCTTCATCTCTGTCCCCGGGCCTGCGGTTTCCGCATCTCTTCCTTTATCTTCATATATATCTCGGCCTTGCCCTCGTCGTTCATCTCTTTGTAAATGGCGATAATGCTATCTATGCTTTTGAGGGCATCGCCGTCCATGCCGCTGTTTAAGCTCACCTTATAAGCCCTCTCGAAAAGGGAGACGGCCTCATCCGCCCTTCCGGCCTTTTTGTGGATCTCAGCCATTGCGTTAAGGTCAAGCGCGATCTTTCCCGAATCGCCGAGCGTGGAGTCGATCCCATAGGCCTTGGAGAAAAACTCCAAAGCCTCTTTCGGCTTTTCGCCTGAGGCGTAAAGCTGTCCAAGGGCCCTAAGAGAGTTCGCCTCTTCCATCTTATCGTCAGAGCGCCTGTTCGCCTCAAGGGCTTTTTTTAAGGCGTCTTCAGCCCCTTCCATTCTGGAATCCGCGAGTATAAGCGCCTTGATATTGAGCTTGGAGCCTGTTTTATAACCGAGCCTATCATCGATTGCAAGAGATTCCTCGATGCGCCCCAAGGCGGGGAAATAGTCTTTAAGCGCGTAATCAGCCATCGCTATGGTGGCAAGAGCCTCTGATAAGAGCCTTTCGTCCCCGATCTCCTTAGAAAGCCCTATAGCCTCGTTGAGGCTATTTTTTGCCTCCTCAAACCTCCCGAGCGCAACGCTTGCCCTGCCGATATTTATAAGGTCGAGAGCCTCTCCATGCCTGTTGTCTATCGCCCTGTTGAGCCTCAGCGCCTCCTTAAATTCCTGAAGCGCGTCTTCAAGGTCCCCTTCCCTGTACGCCTCTGCGCCCGAGGCCTCAGCCGCGGCCGCCTTCTTTACCGCGACAGGCTCATCCGCCCTTATCGCCCCCCGGTTCGAGGCGCAGCCCGCGAAAAGTAACGGCGCCATAAATATAAATATATACGATTTGAGGCCTGTGTGCTTCATGCTCACTCTTTCAGATTTTTTCTTATGAGATAGCTGTCCAGCGGCACGAGCTCAGGCATTGGAGGCTCCGGGACCATGAGCCTTACGGGCCAGCTCTCTTTAACGCCCTTTGTTATCGCCTTGGCCTGAGCGGCCCCCTCTTGGGCGTCTTTAAGAATCTTTTTTATGCGCGGGCTTTCGGATGAAAGGGCATCCGTAATATTGACGGCGTTATCAAGTATCCGCTCAAACCTCTCGGAGGCTTGGGGGAGCCTCTTTGATGCCTCCTCGGCGTCCGCGGCGATATTATCGACCTTCGCCATTATCGGCTCGAGCCGCAAGCTCAGGCCCTCGATGCTCTTGATCGATTTATTCGCGCTCTCCAGAGCCTCGTTCGTCCTTGAATTAAGATCGAGGATGAACCTGTTCGCGCTCCGGACGGTCTTGTCTATCTCCCTTCTGGTCTCGCGCATCTCTGCAGTTAAGTCTTTGATATTTCCGAGTATGAGCTTTATGTCGCCTTCCGGGCTGTTCACGTAATGGATTATCTCCTTTACCTCCTTTAGTATCGGCTTCGCCTCCTCTACTAGCTCCTCTATCCCGCCGGCCTTCTCGAAGGGGACCGTGTCGTTATCGGAGACCATTCGCGCCCCGGGGCTCCCCATGGTCAGCTCGATATATGAATCTCCTATGAACCCCTCCTTTGCAAGCCTTGCCTTCGAGCCCTCCCTTATCCATTTCTCGTATTTTTTGTTTATCTCCGCTACGACCCTGACATTTGCGTCGTCCGTAAGCTCAATTTTTTTGACCCTGCCTATCTTAAAGCCGGATAATTTGACTGGCATGCCCTCGACAAAGCCTGAGCCGCTCCCTGAGACGAAAGAGACCCTGTACTTGCTCGTAAAGAGGTCCTTCTCCATGCCTATCCGCACCATTATGACAGCTATGCCGACGAGCGCGGCAAGCACCATCGCGCCTATCTTGATCTCCAGATTTTTGAACCTCGGGTCTTTTTCTTTTATCGGCATAAGCTGCTCTTATAGGATTTTAAAAAAATTCTCCCCGGACTTTTTTAAGCTCCCTGCGGCAAGCTGCCGGGGATCTTCGATGTGAATGGGCCGCCTTATAAGGACTGTCTTCAACGGCCCTCTACAAACCTGCGCCCCTCTATCGTGATTCTACGGTCAGGCTTAAAGAAAGGGGCCTCCGCCGCCGTAGAGGAGGTAAGTATAAGGAGCCTGCCCCCGTAGTGCCCGTGGTATTTAAGGATGAAGGACGCTGTCTTTTCCATCTCAGACTCCGTAAGCCCCTCCGCGATATTCTCGCATAGTAATATTTCGGGCCCGAGGGATACGGCCCTTGCGGCCGCTACCTCTTTTTTGGCGAAAAGCGGCAGGGGGCCGGGCAGGGCCCAGAGGTCCCCGGTAAAGCCGGCGTCTTCAAGAAGGAGGCGCGAGCGCTCCATAGACGCATCAAAAGTCATGTCCGTGTGGTACATTACCGGCAGGGCGACATTCTCTATTACCTTAAGGTTGCTTATAAGGGTGGTGTCCTGAAACACAAAGCCCATCCTCTTTCTTATCGACTTAAGCTCCGAGTCGCTTAACCTCGTTATGTCCCCGCCGAACACACGCACTTCGCCCTCCTCAGGCTTTACGAGCCCTGCTATGAGCTTTAACAGCAGGCTCTTGCCCGACGCTACCGGCGCCGTAACCAAGACCTTCTCGCCCCCGAAAAGCGTCAGGCTCGCCTTTTCAAAGACCTTCCGCCCGTCGCCGGAAGAACAGGTTATCTCTTTTATTTCGATTAGAGGGTCTGTCAATAAAATACCCCGCCCGGGGTTTTTCCCGCCTACATGAAGAAGATGAATGTTATCACAGCGTCGATTAAGAATACGAGCCTAAGGCTCCCGATGACAGCCTTTGTCGTCTCTTGAGGTAT
Organism: Deltaproteobacteria bacterium; assembly: GCA_030646655.1. Taxonomy (GTDB): domain Bacteria; phylum Desulfobacterota; class GWC2-55-46; order GWC2-55-46; family GWC2-55-46; genus JACRCL01. Next base: position 3,001 of record JAUSLB010000265.1, read on the forward strand.
CTGGGTAATGGATTTTTCAACGAGGAGGCCGTGATATGAGCAGACTGTCCCTATTATAAATCCAAAAAGGACGCTCTTCAAGAGGGAAACTCCGGCCTCAACAAAGCCCATCGCGCCTAAGACGTTCGATATGTAGGCGGAGAAGGCTATGTTCTTGCCGAACCCCGCCAGCAGATACCCGCCGAGTATGGAGACCGCCTCGAAGTAGAACGTTAGGACAAAGACGCTTATGGCCGTGCCAATGACCCTCGGCATGACGAGGTAATGGAGCGGGTCTATGCCCATCATCTCAAGGGACCATACCTCTTTCGACACCTTCATGGACCCGAGCTCTGAGGCTATGGCTGTGCCGCTTCTGGCTATTACGATGACCGAGGCGAAGACGGGGCCGGCCTCCCTTACGATGACCCAGACCATTATCTCGCCTATAAGCCCCTCGCCCCCGAACCGCGGGAGTATCGAGAGCGACTGCGTAACCACTATAAGCCCGAGGATAAGGGCTATCCACGAGATTATCGGGATGGCCTCGAAGCCCGTAAAATATACCTGCTTAAAAAGGACGCTTAAGGTGGCGTTCCTCCCCTGATTGAACCTGAATACCGCCGACCAGACGGCTGAGGAGGCGATCTCAAGGACGCTAAACAGCACCCTTAGGCGCTCTATCACAAGCCTTCCGAGGAAACTAAAGAGCCTCATCTGTATGGCCTTTGAGCCAAAAAATCCGGGGGACTTCCCCCGTCTGCCGGAAAGTCCCCCTGCTTGGCTTTAAAAAAAATCATTCAAAAAAAGACCTTCTAACAGGATGCTGAAAAAGTCCGTTCTGGACTTTTTCAGCCACGGCTTGGCCGGAGTGAATCCGGCCAAGCCTCACAAATTGCTCAAACTTTTTTGTCTCGCAATTTGGCAATCCTTCCCCCATCATGGTGATTGCCTATCAGGTTCGTTTTTCCGCAACCTTCTAAAAGTCCGCCCTGAGGTTAAGGAACGGGCCCTTTATGGTGAGGTCACCTTTATCGTCGTTCTTCTCGAGGTGGAGCTTCATTATCCTGTACCCGCCAGAGATGACGACGAAGGGCGCGGGCTTTATGTTTATGGCGGCCTCTGCGTCAAAGAGGTAGGCCTGCTTGCCGATCCCTATGCCCGTCACCTCTCCTCCTACTGAGGCGAGGAAAGGCAGGCCCACCTGAGCGGAGAGCCCCACCGTCGGTATGGGCGCGTTTATCTTCTGCACCTCGTCTATGGCGGAGGACTTAAGCCGCGCCTCGCCGTTAAGGTATTTCACCTCGAATATCACGCCGAGGCGGTTACTCAAAACGTCTATTATGTCGTACTCGTAGGCGAGCCTGTGGTAGTCGAGATTAAGCTCGGAGTCGACCAGAGTCGATGCGGAATAGGTCTGCCCGCCGAAGGTGATAGTCTGGGTTATGGTCTTGCTGCCGTCCCACTTAAGCGGCATGAAGCCGTACCTTAATTTGTGGCTGCCGAGCTCTAAGGTGACCCTGCCCTCGAGGAAATTTTTCTTATCGTCGAGCCCGAGGTCGTTGGCGAGGTCTATGTCTGTCCCGATTACGCCCCCGCTCGTCGCCTTTACCTTCGCGTCGAGGCTGGAGAACCAGTACCTCGCGTCCACATCGACTATCGCGTGGGCAGAGGAGCTTGCCAGAACCGAGGCTACGAAGACCAGCAGTGCGGCTAAGAACTTCTTCACGGCATACCTCCGGTAGTTTTTTTACTTAAGGACGAAAACGACCTTCGCGCCCTCAAGGTAATTGTTCGTCTGGTTCGAGGAAAATACGGCGCTCGCGTCTTCAGCGGGTATCTCCACATCCGTTGACTTCACGACCCCCGCGGCCTTCACCACTATCGGGTTATTCGAGCCGCGCTCGCCGAGCAAGGCCTTTGCCTTTCCGATGTCGTTCGTGTATTCGGCCGCCCCCCTTTCAACGAGTATGTCCTGCGCGACCTTCGCTGGGTCGTATATCACCTCTCCGTTCTTGGTCAGGACCCTGTTTATGAGGGCGGGCTTGAAGGGCTTTTCCCTCACATCGAGTATGAGCCCGTCGAAGTCTCTCGCGGGAGGGGCCTCGGCAGGCGGCTGGTAAAACGGCATCGGCTGCTGGGGCACAAGGGGGATGACCTGCGGCAGCAGTTGTCCTATGAGCCCGTTCGGCCCTGTCATCGGCACGGACACATATACCACCGCCATGCCGCTTAGAGGGTCGTAGGCCTCCCTTATGACCTGCGCGCCCTTTACTATGCCGGCAACGGTCGTCCTTACCAGATCCGATTCAGCGGCGGCGTTTACGACCGCCGTCTCCCCGGTGACTGAGACGCCGTCTACTATTTCTGATACCTCCCTTAAGGCCACCACCTTGGCGGCCCTGAGAGCCATTATCCTCCTCTGGGCAGCGGAAAGGCTCTTATCCGCAGGGGCCGCCCCCTCTCCTTTCACTACTATCGCCCCGGTAACGAAGGCCTGCCTCGGGTCTGTCACGACCTGAGGGTAGTCCTGAGCCTCAGCCCAAGCAAAGGCGGCCAAAAGGACTATGAAAAAGGGGATCAAAAAGACTCTTCTCATCTTTCCTCCTTATATTCCGGCTAATAGATATTGAGCCTCTGCCTTAAAACCCTTATTGCCAGCACCGCCTCAGCGCCGTCAACGCTGTCGTTGGGCCTGAACTCCCCGGATAGCTCGGTTTCCATGATGTTCCGGGTCGTGATGTTCATGATGGCGTTGTACCACGCGGATGTAGGGGGCACGTCCGGGAACGGGGACCTTTCGTGGCCGAAGAAGGCGCCAGCTATCTTCTCGTCGCCCGTAAGCTTTATCAATATGTCCTCGAGGACAAAGGCGAAGTCCTTCCTCTCAAGCGGCTCATCGGGCTTGAAGAGGTATGCCCTTGAGGATTCGTCGTACGCTGGCTCAAGGCCCCTTACGCCCCACTTCATCATCGTAAGTATCTCTTCTTTAAAGGGGCTTGATGTTATGTCCGCGGGGATAAATTCCGGCTTCATCTTATCGATCTCGGACTTAACGGGTATCCTTCCGGCGAAGAGCTTGTTTATCTTCAATTCGTCCGCGATGAGGGCCGCCATGTCCGCCCTCTTGACCGAATCCTTAACAGCTATCTCTTTACCCACGTCTCCGAGGGTTATGCCCGCCATAGCCCTTACTATCTTATCCGTCCTCTTCCATCCCTTATCCGCCGGCGCGTTCCACTTGCCATCTTTCTTGGCGTTAAGGACGTCGCTGAACCTGTCCCTTGCCTGCTGGAACTCCCGCGCCTCAAGATAGGCGGCTCCCATGAAATAAGCGGCGGCCTCGCTCCCGTCGTAGTAGATGAGCTTTCTTTCGTCCACCTTAAGCTTCATCGCGCCCTTGTAGTCGTCCTCGACCTCCCCGAGCCAGCCCTTTATCTTTAAGGTCGTCTGGACGCGCATGGAGGCTATCCTGTAGGCGAACTCGTCCTCGGGCGTTGCCGCGTTACTGTAGGCGGACTTAAGGTGATCGAACGTCCTGTCGATATTTACTTTCCGGTGGCCCTCGTCCTTGGCCCCGTTCGCCATTATAGCCTCTACGATCGCCATCCCGCCGTGCGCGGGGCCGAAGTCCTTATCGCAGTAGACGGCCCGGTCGAATTTTGCCGAGGCGTCATCTGTTTTACCCTGCTCTAAGAGCTCCATCCCCGTGAGGTAATGGTGTTGCGGGTTATCCTCCGGGGATACGCATATGGCCGAGGGCCGGGCGCATCCGTAAAAGGCGGCCGCAACGAAGGCGAGCAAGGCGAAGACCTTCAAGAGATTTCTCATTTATAGCCTCCCGATATGCCCGGCTCCTCCGGGCGATTTTCTACTTTAACACCTTAACTATGTCCCCTGCCTGAAAGCCCACGCCTGATTTTACCGAGGCCTCCGAGACGTTCTCGCCCTGATGATTCGTGAGTATCGCTTCGCCTATCTGCTTTTCTCTCTTGCCTATGACCCTTCCCGTCTCCGGGTCAACGAGGTCGGCCCCCGGCCTGTAGACCCCGAGCACCGTGCCCGGCTCTATCCTGCTCTTTGTGCCTGCCCTGATAACAAGGCTGCCCGGCTCAACGAGCACTACCCTCGACTGGAACGGAAGTGAATTGAGCTTCTCTATCATCCGGGTCATTACCTTTGAAAGCGCGTCCCTCAAGGCCCCGTCCCTAAGCCCGGCGTCAGCGGTTGACCTTGAGCCCAAGCCGAGGGCGCCGCCCGTCTTTTTCTTGTACTCGCCCATGCCGGACTCCGACAGCAGGCTTTTTCCCGTAGCGACATCGACAAGGGCGTAATCGACCTGAACCCTCGCTACATGGGTCTTGCTCTGGATAATGAGGATATCAGAGGACTCCTCCACCTCGGAGTAGGCCGTTACAGCGCCGGAGATCCTGAAGTCGACTGATTCGAACCCCTCGGCCGCGTCCTTTTTCCCTTTTTTTACGGCCCCGGTCTGCTGAAGCTCGATAATCCTTTCCTGCTGCCTCATCTCGTCTTTCGTCAACACCATCGGCTCAAGCCCGGATTGCTTTACTATGGTGCGCAGGATCTCTGTAGCGGCCTCGCCTACGCCTATAGTTTTGCTCGGGGTCTTATTGTCGAACTGGATTATCGCTATGTTGTAGCTCGGGCCCCTGTACTGGCCCCCGGCCTCCTCGAGCCTCTTGGTCTGGCCCGTAAGGCTCACGTCCTCCTTCACGGCCCCTGTCATCGTTGGCGAGCAACCGGCCAGCAGATACGCCCCGAACAACAGAAAAACCGGGGCCGCCAGCCTCACGGCCTTAGAGCTGAAACCCTTTAACATGATCTGCCTCCTTTATTTATGGGCTTTAAAAATCGCCTTCCCTTTGAAAATGCGCGGCGGGGATAGAGATTAACCTTCCTTACAAAAGCCTATTTTCCCTCTATCTTCTCTATCTCCTCTATCTTTACCGGCGCCGCCTTTTGGGCTTCCCTGAACGAGCCCGGCCCCGAAGGAAAGCCGGTCATCACTTTGTTGAGCATCGCGTTGGTCTCAAGCCTGAGGTGCACGCCCATGGCCTTTGTGATCAGCTTCTCGCTCAGCGAGATGATCGCCGCGTCGCCTACCTTCTCTGTCCCGGCCGCCCTCATCACATGCCAGTTCTTGAGCCCCGGTATCTCCTCTATCCCCTTTATGGACTTATACGGCTCAAGCCCGTCGTCCTTTATCTCCCTTAATATCGTTATCCCCGCCCCGATTTCCCCTCCGGCAAGGGCGCTTTTTACCCCG
>JAUSLB010000277.1 GCA_030646655.1 Deltaproteobacteria bacterium
TAAACCTGAATTTCACCGCAGGCAGGGAGGCGATAGGGTCCGCCATAGAGCAGTGCGGGATAAAAACTATCCTTACCTCCAGAGCCTTCTTATCAAAGGCGAACCTTGAGAAAATGGAAGGCATGGTATTCCTTGAGGATATCATGGCAGGCATAAGGCCTTTTGATAAGGCCTTTGCGGCCTTATCCGCTTTTATCCTTCCGCATCGGCTTATCCAGCGCCTTTTATGCCGGGGCAAAAAAGACCATAACGAGCTTGCCGCCATCATCTTTACTACAGGCTCAACAGGGATACCCAAGGGCGTGATGCTGACGCATCACAATATAATCTCTAATATAGAAGGCTTCTCTCAGGTATTTTCGCTCTCAAAGGACGATACCCTCATAGGCGCGCTCCCGTTCTTCCACTCATTCGGCTTTACCGGCACTATCTGGTTCCCGCTCCTTTGCGGATTTTCCGCCGTCTATCACCCTAACCCCCTTGACGCAAGGACAATAGGCGAGCTCGCGCGAGAGCATAAGGCTACCATCCTTATAGGCACCCCTACATTTTATTCATCGTATATAAAGAAATGCGCCCCGGGCGATTTTAAGTCAGTCAGGTATGCCATAGCCGGCGCGGAGAAGCTCAGGGAAAATGTCGCAAAAGAATTTATGGAAAGGTTCGGGATAGAGCTCCTTGAAGGGTACGGATGCACCGAGCTATCTCCTGTTATCTCGGTCAACTTCCCTGATGTAGAGTACAACGGCCTGAGGCAGAAAGGATCCGAGCGCGGCACCGTCGGCCACCCCATACCGGGGGTAAGCGTAAGGGTAGTGGATATCGAGACAGGGCAAAGCCTTTCTTCCGGAAAAGAGGGGTTACTCCTTGTAAAAGGGCCGAACCTCATGAAGGGCTACTTAAACCAGCCGGATAAGACCGCGCAGGCGATAAAGGACGGCTGGTATATAACGGGCGATATCGCCTCAATCGGCGAGGATGGGTTCATAAAGATAACGGACAGGCTCTCGAGGTTCAGTAAGATCGGCGGGGAGATGGTCCCGCATATTAAGATAGAGGAGACTTTAGCGGGGGTTATAGGGTGCGACTGCGCTATAACCGCCATAGCCGACGAGGGCAGGGGCGAAAGGATCGTAGCCTTCTATACAGGAGATACTTCGCCTGCCGAGGTCTGGGAAAGGCTCGGTAAGACAGAGCTGCCCAAGCTATGGATACCAAAGAGGGAGGCGTTATTCAGGGTGGGTTCGATCCCGGTCACCGCCGCGGGAAAGGTCGATCTGATGAAGGTAAAGGCCCTTGCCCTTGAGATGACAGGGGTCTAACCGGTTATTTCTTTATAGGCTCGTTAAGCCCCGGGACAGGGGCGAGGTATACCATGTTCCTTGAGATGTCTTTTGCGCGGTACATCGCCTTGTCGGCAATTTTCAAGAGCTCCTTCTTATCCTTCGTGTGCACCGGGTAAGTTGCTATGCCGATGGAGACGGTAATCCTGACATTAAGGGACTCTTCCTCAAGGAAGCTGTTCTTCTCTATAGATGACCGTATCCTTTCGGCTACCCGCCCGGCGACATCGTAATCCGCGTCAACGAGTATTATCACATACTCGTCCCCTCCGTACCTTATTACGGTATCGACTTCCCTGACGCACTTAAGGAGTATCTTTCCGACCTCTATGAGGACCTTTGACCCGATTAAATGGTCGTTGGTGTCGTTTATCCTTTTAAAGTTGTCGAGGTCGAGGAACAGGACCGTTACAGGCATCATGAGCCTGTCGGCCCTCTTCAGCTCCTTCTCAAGTACGGTCTCGAGGTATTTGCTGTTATAGAGGTTGGTCAGGCTGTCGATAAAGGCCATCTCTTTGGCCTCTGAATACTTCTGCGCGTTCTCAAAGGCGCCTGAGGCGTGCTCTACGATGAAGTCCGCGTTCTTTATGTCCCTTATCGTGTAGCCGTCTTTTCCCAGCATGCTCAATATTATTATGAACCCTATCGTGCCCTTGCCCTTGATGATGGGCGCTATGAGCAACGAGTTATAGTCCTTTAAGGCCTCCTGCCTGTCGCCCTTAAGCTCGGGCTTTGACAATACGGTAATAGAGCCGGGCCCCTGCAGGTCTTTCCCGTAACTCTCCATGAAGGCCTTCACTATCTGCTCGCCCGCGTCTATCCCAAGGTGCCTTATGGCCTTTATATCGAGCTTTTTCATCTCGTCTTCGTAGAAGATTATTATGCCCGCCTCCCCGGGTATCATCTGGAGGAGCGCGTCGAGCGAGATGTTGTAGAGCTTGCTTATGTCTATGGTGGCGGTTACCGCCCTGCAGACCTCGAACAGCTTGAGCGACTGCCTCATCTCCTGATTCTCTTCGAGGAGCTTTTTCTTCTCTATGCAGCTGTTTACGGTGTGGAGTAGCTCGTCCTCGTTGAGGGGCTTTCTTATGTAGTCGGAGGCGCCGTTCTTAAGCGCCTCGATGGCGGTCTCTATGGAGCCGTGGCCTGTGATTACTATGACGTCGGTAAGGGTGTTATGCTGCTTTGTCCTCTGCAGCACCTCGATCCCGCCTATATCCGGCATGACAAGGTCTGTTATGACTATGTCTATGGGCTCGCTTTCAATCACCTTTACGGCGTCCATGCCGGTGGAGACGGATTTGACGGAAAAGCCGCCGGCCGTAAGTATATCCGAGCAAAGGACCCTGAAAAAGGCGTCATCGTCAGCGACCAGTATCTTTCCCTTCATAAAGTCTCCCGGTGAGATATTATCAGGTTGCTTCAAGCCGCAACCTGATATGCAATCCATGGAAGGATTGCCAAATTGCGAGACAAAAAAGTCGAGCAATTTGTGAGGCTTGGCCGTCTGGCAGCTCGCCGGCTCACGAAGTGATGAGGCGAGCTATATAAATAAAAAATTCCTTGCCAGAAAGAACGGAGTTCTGCCATTCACTTCGGCCAAGCCGTGGCTGAAAAAGTCCAGGACGGACTTTTTCAGCATCCTGTTAGATTAAAAATAACAGAAACGGCCGCTCGATGTCAACAAGGGTTTACAGGGCTTTTGCGCGCCGGCGGGGCGGGCTTTGGCCCGGGCAGAAATGCGCGCCTGCCCGTGATATCCGTCACTGAACGCGCCTATTTTAATCTCTTAACGCCGCCTTGACAATGGATTTTTTTGAGCGATAATCTCTGCGATATATTTGAGGCAGGGTCCCTTCTCATGAAAAAGACTCTTTTAACCCTTTCCGCCCTTTTAACCCTATCTATGTTGAACGGATGCGGGGACGGGGGAGGAAGCTTTTCCCCATCCACACCGGGCGTGCGCGCAACCGTGATCTCAGCCGGGGACGGGCACTCCTGCGAGGTTATCTCTGACGGCTCGGCAAGGTGCTGGGGGTTAAACACATCCGGGCAGGTCGGGAACGGGACCTTCTTTAGCGTCCTTAAACCCGCCGGCGTTACCGGGGTCTCCGGGGCTGGCAGGGTCTCGGCCGGAGGGGCCCATTCGTGCGCGGTCCTGGGAGGGAGCGTTTGGTGCTGGGGCGAGAACACAAGCGGCCAGCTCGGCAATTCCACTACCGCCACATCCTCGACCCCTGTGGCGGTAACCGGCGTCTCGGCCGCTACGGATGTCTCGGCAGGAGGAGACCACTCCTGCGCGCTCCTTTCCGGCGGCCACGTCTTTTGCTGGGGCAAGAACATCTTCGGCCAGCTCGGAAACGGCGCTACATCCGGCTCAAGCTCCCCTGTAGCCGTATCAGGGATATCGAGCGCGACCGAGGTCTCGGCAGGCGGCAACCACACCTGCGCGCTCCTTTCCGACTCTACTATAAGGTGCTGGGGCATAAATACGTTCGGCCAGCTCGGCAACGGATCGATCTCCAGCTCAAGCTCCCCTGTGGCGGTTTCAGGCATCTCGAACGCCACCCATATATCAGCCGGCGCCAACCACACCTGCGCGACCGTCTCAACAGGCGCTATCCAGTGCTGGGGCGATAACAGCTCAGGACAGCTCGGCGCTTTCTGGACGCTTATAAGCCTCATACCCCTCGTGAACATAACCGCATCCTCTACGCCTGTTCAGGTCGCATCCGTCAATACCTCCGCGAATGTATCAGCAGGCTTCCAGCACACGTGCGCTGTCTTGACCGGCGGGAGGGTCTCGTGCTGGGGTGAGAACGCGAGCGGACAGCTCGGCAACGGCGGCATCACGGCCGGCTTTACCCCGCCGGGCGTGGGCGCCTCCCCCACCTCGACCATATCCCCGGTGGCCGTAAGCGGCATCTCGACCGCGACGGCCGCTGACGCCGGCCTCTTCCACTCATGCGCGCTACTTACAAACAGGACGGTCAGGTGCTGGGGGGTTAATAGCTCAGGGCAGCTCGGCAACGACACCGGCTTTAGCTCTGCCCTGCCTGTCGAGGTAGCGAATTAACAGAATGCTTAAAAAGTCCGTCCCGGACTTTTTAAGCCACGATTTGGCCGGAGAGCCTCCTTCCCCACATCATGGGGATCGCATATCAGGTTGCGGCTTGAAGCAATCTGCTAAAACTTTATTTCAGGATGGGATCTATGAGAACAAACTCGCTCGGCTCAGCCCCTTTTACGGAGGTCAGGCACAACCCGAAGATCAAAAAGCAGGTCCTGCTCCAAGACCTTTCCTGCGTCAAGCACATAAGCCATACGACCCTTAAGCCGGGCGATACCGCCTTCGTCCATTCGCACGAGGGGGGATACGAGATTTTCTACTGCGTAAGGGGACGGATTGCTTTCAAGGTGGGCGAAAAGGAGGTTACGCTTAAGGAGGGCGGCATCCTGGCGGTAGAGCCGGGAGAGCCCCACGCTATAGCAGATGTCTTTGAGGAGACTGAGCTGGTATACCTCTTATCCTTAATATAGATTTGGCGCCCTTGCCTTAATCGATAAAAGCCGATAGAGTATTAATCCGGAGGGGAGCATGGTTAACGAAGGCGATAAGGCCCCGGACTTCAATCTTGCTGGGATAGACGAAGACGGGAGGGAAAGGGAGTTTTCACTTGCGGAGTTCAGGGGCAAAAATGTCGTCCTTTATTTTTACCCAAAAGACAATACCTCCGGCTGCACTCAGGAGGCGTGCGATTTCAGGGACAACATGGCGAGGCTTAAAAGAGGAGCAGTTGTCCTCGGTGTAAGCCCGGACAGCGTCAAGTCCCACAGGAATTTTATGGAAAAACACTCTCTTACATACCCGCTTCTCAGCGACCCTGATAAAAAGACGGCTTCGCTTTTCGGAGCTTACGGGGAAAAGGCGATGTACGGCAGAAAGACAAAAGGCATAATACGCTCAACCCTCCTCATAGACGAAAAGGGCATAGTCCGTAAACTTTGGCGGAGCGTTAAAGTAGCGGGCCATGTTGACGAGGTCTTAAAGAGTCTCAAGGCTGACTGATATTTTATATCAGGTTGCGTCTTTCCGCAACCTGATATAAGCTCAGGCGTATCGAAGAGCTCGCCTTTGAGAGGTTTTAATATGTGGCCGGAGAGCCCGAATAGGTAAAAGGGGAAGTTCTGGTCTTTAAAGCTTAAAGACCACTCAGGGGACGGGCAATCGCATTCGATCGTTAAATAGGTGCACCGGGTCATCCTGAAATTGCCGTATCTTTTTATGTTATCGACCTTTACAGGGATAGCGGCCATACAAGCCTTATTAGCGGTATTTTGAGGGCATCACAGGTAAATTTATTATTTTTATTTAGTGTTATCAATAATTAATTTAAAATTACTGCTCATTTTATAACCCTGAAACCTTGCCTTACAATAATCCCGCCCTCTCTGGCATACCCAGAGGCCATAGCCCCTGTCGTATGGGCTATCGTAAACCTCCCTGCGCTATCGAGCGCGATAAGGCCCGCATCGCCCCCAAGCCCGAGGACTTTCTTTAAGGATTCCTCTCCTGCCGCCTCAGGCCCTTTTCTTTTCATGTTCATAGAGACCTCTTTTGCGAGCGCGACCCGTATTATCTCCTCCCCTTTTCCAGTGCAGGATACGGCTGTATTTAGATCGGCATAGACACCTGCCCCTATTATAGGGGTATCCCCTACCCTTCCGGGGAGCATTGTGGAGACCCCGCCGGTTGAAGAGCCCGCGGCAACATTTCCGCCCTTATCGAGCGCCACAGCCCCGACAGTAGAAAAATATTTCTTGTATGCATCAAGTGCAGCCCCTTTTTTAATTTTTCTCCTAAGCCTCTCCAGATCAGCATGATCCGGGGGCGGCAATCTTTTTAGCCCGTGCGCCCTTGCGATGACCCTCGCGCCTTCGTTCGTCAGTATCCTATGCGGGGAATCCATTATGACCTCGGCCGCCCTTATCGGGTTCCTGAAGCCCTGCAATCCTATTACAGCCCCTGCTTTTAGAGTCCTGCCTTCCATAAGAGAGGCGTCGAGCCTCCTTTTGCCGTCGAGCTGTAAATTCCCGCCGCTTCCGGCGTTAAAGAGCCCGGAGTCCTCGAGTATGTCGATCGCTTCCACTACCGCCTTTAGCGCGCTTCCGCCGTCTTTAAGTATTTTGAATCCGGCTTGCAGGGACTCTTCCAATTTCTTTAGGGCCTTTTTCGTGGGCCTTTTTGCGCCGGCTCCCCCGTGCGCGATTATCAGCATGATACCCCCTTGGTGTCCGTTAATCTATTTTATCGTAAAGCGGGTAGGTAAGCTTTCAGCCTCTCTATTGTTTAGCTGGTGGCCTCTATTACCTTGACAATAGGGAGGGGCTTAGTTTTAAATAGCAGCTCTATAGCAAGCCGAGCACCCGATTAAAAAAACAGATGAACTCCGATTATAATCTAAAGAAAATATCATCTTTTCAAAACAATCTGTATTATTTCATCGGGTTATCCTTTCTATTCCTCAATAAGACCAGGCATTCCCTTGCGGGCTACAGGACGCCGAGGACATTCCCGGTCACGCAAACCCAAAGGGCGATAGAATATGATATCAACGTTGTCGATAACTGGATGAGCTACTTAAGAAATTATACAGACGGCAAGGTGTCGATCGAAGGGAAAAACATATTGGAGTTAGGGCCCGGCGCGGACCTCGGCGCAGGGTTGATTACATTGCAAAGGGGCGCGGAAAAATATAACGCGATCGATGTAAACAATCTTATCCGTTCGGTCCCGGAAGGATTTTATAATGGCCTCTTCAGCCGCATCGCCTCCGTAAGCGAGGGAAACAAAGCTAATATAGAATATTTACGCAATCAACTGACATTGACCCAAAGCGGGAAGAACGACAGGCTGAACTATATATGCGACAAGGATTTTGACCTTACGGTGCTTGATGGCGAAAATATAGATTTAGTATTCAGCCAGGCGGCGTTTGAGCACTTCGACAATATGGACAAGAGCCTTTCACAATTGAGCAGGATAGTCAGGGATGGGGCTGTTTTAATCGCGGTAGTCGATTTAAGCACGCACACGAGGTGGCTGAGGGAGATCGACCCGCTTAATATCTACAGGTTTAACGACCCTGTTTATAATCTGATGAGATTCAAGGGGACCCCGAACAGGATGAGGCCGTCAGCATATAAACGGATTTTAGAGGATAACGGATGGGGTAATGTAAAGATAATACCCATACGGAAACTGCAGGGAGAGTATTTGCCTTCTGTTAACGGCTCGCTAAACGGACAATTCCGCGATTTAAGCAACAGCATGGATTACCTTTCTATTTTATTATGCGCAGATAAAATTCCCTCCAAATAAGCCATTTATAATCATTTTCATGCATTCATCCGATTTTAGCAAAACAATGGCAATCTAAATATAGATAATATATAATGTTTGAGAAGTCTTTTTTTTAATTCGAGCAAAAAAAATATTAATTGAAAAAACATGGCGGGCGGATGGAAATAGCTGATTCATAGTATCGAAGCTCCCCCGCAGCTTGAGCCTCAATCATAGCGTCACGAAGCCTCTGAGGCTGTAGCAGTCCGCCTTATTCTATTATCAGGCTGCTTCAAGCCGCAACCTGATATGCAATCCATGTAAGGATTGCCCTCTGGATGCTCGCCGGCTCACGAAGTGACAAGGCGAGCCATATAAATGTAGGTTTCCTTACCAGCCACAATCCGCTCTTGTTTATGGATTGTGCAATTGCGAGACTAAAAAAGCCGGGCAATTTGTAAGGATTGGACGGAGGCTCTCCGGCCAAATCGTGGCTGAAAAAGTCCAGGACGGACTTTTTCAACATCCTATTAATCGAAAAGAGACCCTGAATGCTTAAAAACACATTCTGCCACATACCGGGCATCGGCGCAAAGACAGAGCGCCGCCTGTGGAAGGAGGGCATCCTCACGTGGGCAGAGGCCTGCAGAGGCATACCGTTCCGCCTGAACAGGGTCCACTCCATAGAAGGACGCATAGAAGAATCCCTCATACAGCTTGAGCGCTCAAACCCCGCTTATTTCTCCTCGCTCCTCTCACCAAAAGAGCAGTGGCGCATTCTAAACGAATTCCGCTCCTCTATCGCCTACCTCGATATAGAGACCAACGGCTATGTCGGCCATCGCGGGTATATAACCGCGATTACTGTTTACGACGGGAGAAGTGTCCGCTGCTACATAAGAGGCAGGAATCTGGAAGAGTTCAAAAAAGACATTCGGGACTATAAGGTCATAGTCACATATAACGGGAGGTGCTTTGACATCCCCTTCATCGAAAGCCACATGTGCATGAGCTTCCGGGATTTCGCGCATATTGACTTAAGGTTCATCTTGAGGGACTTCGGGATAAAGGGAGGGCTTAAGGGCTCGGAGAGGCACTTCGGCATAGACAGGGGCGGGCTTACCGGCCTTGACGGGTATTCGGCAGTCCTTCTGTGGAATGAATTTAAGAGGAACAGGAACGAAAAGGCGCTCGATACGCTTATTGCCTACAATATTCAGGATGTGGTCAATCTGGAGCCGCTGGCCGTGCTCTCTTATAACCTTAAGCTCAAGGGGACCCCTTTTGAGGCTACCCATAAGATCGCGATGCCGGCGCCTGCGCCGGAGACCCCTTTCAAGGCCGACGCGGATGTGGTAGGGCGCGTGTTGAGCGGGGGTTTGAGCATTGGGTCTTACTAAGCCCGCTCTTTAACAGGTATCTTTTAAAAAAGAAGGGGGCGGCTAAAAGCCGCCCCCTTCTTTTTTTATCAGGCTTTCCCTTTTACTATCCTTAGCAGGCTGTTGAAAAACAGCCTGCTAAGGCAATCCACGGATGGATTGCCCTCTGGATGCTCGCCGGCTCACGAGTGACAAGACGAGCCATATAAATGTAATTTTCCTTACCAGCCACAATCCAGTCCTTTCAATGGATTGTGCAATTGCGAGACTAAAAAAGTCGAGCAATTTGTAAGATTTGGACGG
>JAUSLB010000303.1 GCA_030646655.1 Deltaproteobacteria bacterium
GGGGGCCCGGCGGGGCTCACGGCAGGCATATACGCGCAGAGGGCGAGGTTAAAGACTCTGCTCCTTGAAAAGCAGATGGTAGGCGGCCAGATAGCCGTAAGCGATGTGATAGAGAACTTCCCCGGCTTCCCGTCGATCAGCGGTGCCGGGCTCATGGAGAAGTTCGAGGAGCACGCGAAGGGGCTGGGGCTTCAGATAAAGTTTACTGAGGTCATTAATGTCGTTGCGGACGGCAAAGATACGATAGTAAAGACCTCTGACGGGGATCTCAGGACAAAGGCTGTCATCGTGGCTACAGGCGCGAGGCCAAAGAGGCTCGGCGCGCCCGGAGAGAAGGAATATACGGGCAAGGGCGTATCTTACTGCGCCACCTGCGACGGCCCTTTCTTCAGGAACAGGAACGTAATGGTCGTAGGCGGCGGGGATACCGCGGTAAAGGAGACGATATATCTTTCGAAGATCGCCTCCAAAGTCTATCTCGTCCACAGGAGGGACAAGTTCAGGGCCGAGAAGATGCATCAGGAGAAGGCCGAGACCACCCCGAATATAGAGATATTAAGGAGCCACATACTAAAAGAGATAAAGGGGGAGGGCGGGGTAGTCGTAAAGGCCGTCCTTCAGGACTTAAAGCACTCCGAGATGAAAGAGGTAGAGGTCGATGGCGTTTTCGTATTCGTGGGCATAAACCCGACTACGGACTTTGTGGATGTCGATAAGGACGAGGGCGGGTTCATTAAGACGAACCAGAAGATGGAGACCAGCGTCCCGGGCATATTCGCGGCAGGGGATTGCCGTAATACGCCTCTACTACAGGTAGCGACGGCCGTAGGCGACGGGGCGATAGCCGCGTATATGGCCGAGAGCTACATAGAGTCTCACAAATAGGTTTAAATACCATCTCATCGGAGACTGATGGAAACGAGGCTCTCGGTAGTCAAAAGCCAGTATGAGAAGATAATCGTCTCCATCGGCGGCAACGCCATAGTAAGGCGGAACGACCGCGGCACAATAGAGGAGCAGTTCGAGAACCTGAAGCACGCCTGCGGCTATATCGGGAGGATGGTCAAGGGCGGGAAATCGATAATCATAACCCACGGCAACGGCCCGATAGTCGGCAATATCGTATTAAGGAACGAGATGGTAAAGAACCTGATCCCGCCGGAGCCGCTCTACATCTGCGACGCCGACTCCGAGGGCGGCATAGGCTTTATGATCCAGCAGACCCTCTATAACCAGCTCCATAAGCTCCATAACATAAAAGACGTGGTAACGATAGTCACTCAGGTCGTGGTTGACCGTGACGACCCCGCTTTCAAAGACCCGTCCAAGCCGGTAGGCCCGTATTACACCGAAGAGGAGGCTAAAAAGCTTGCAGATGCAAAGGGGTGGGTGATGAAGGAAGACAGCCACAGGGGCTTTAGGAGGGTTGTGCCCTCGCCGGCGCCAAAAAAGATAATCGAGGCCGCTGTCGTAAAGACGCTCGCTGAAATGGGCGTGATCGTGATAGCCGCCGGAGGCGGCGGTGTGCCGGTCATCGAGGAAGAGGACGGGACGCTAAAAGGCGTTGACGCTGTGATCGATAAAGACCTCGCTACAGCCCTGCTCGCCAAAGAGGTTAAGGCCGACAGGTTCATCAACTTAACGCAGGTCGACAGGGTCTATGTAAACTTCGGGAAACCCGGGCAGAGAGGCATCACTGAGATGAACGTGAAAGAGGCAAGGGGCTTTCTTGAAGCTGGAGAGTTCGCTCCCGGCTCAATGGGGCCGAAGGTTCAGGCGGCCATAGATTTTCTCGAGGCAGGGGGCAGGGAGGTCATCATAACAGAGCCTGAGCTTATAGAGAGCGCGCTTGAAGGCAAGGCAGGGACAAGGATAGTAAAATAGGTTTTAACCGCAATTTTAAAGGGAATAATTCATGGCTGACCAGAATATAAACTGCCCGAAGTGCGGGTTTACAATCCCCCTTACAGAGGCCTTGTCGAACCAGATAAAGGAAGGCGTAAGGAGGGAGTTCGAGGAGAAGGCTCGGGAGAGGGAGCTTGAGCTAAAAAAGAAAGAGGATGAGATAATTAAAAAGGGCAGGGAGATAGAGGAAGAGAAAAAGGCCCTTGACGAGACCGTAGCCAATAAGCTCGGCCTTGAGAGGGCGAAGCTTACGGAGGAGGCGCAGAGGAAGGCAAACCAGAGCGTAGAGATGGAGCTAAAGGACTTAAGGGATGAGAGCGCCCAGAAGGAGAGGCAAATCTCGGATTTCCGCAGGAACGAGCTGGAGCTAAGGAGAGAGAAACGCGAGCTTGAGGAGCAGAAAAAGGCTCAGGAGCTTGAGATAGCAAGAAAGCTCGACGCCGAGCGCGAGAGGATAAGGCGCGAGACCCTTGAGATATTCACGGAAGAGCACAGGTTAAAAGATTCTGAGAAGGATAAAAAAATAGCCGACCTTTTAAGGAATCTCGATGACGCTAAAAAGAGGGCTGAGCAGGGCTCGCAGCAGGCTCAGGGCGAGGTCCTTGAGCTTGAGATTGAGGCCCTCCTAAAGGCAAAGTTCCCCGTTGATTTAATAGAGCCTGTCCCAAAGGGCATAAGGGGCGCGGATATAATACAAAAGGTCTTTACTAAATCAGGACAGCCCTGCGGCTCCATAGTATGGGAATCCAAGCGCACGAAGGCATGGAGCGACGACTGGATAGCGAAGCTCAAGGAAGACCAGAGGGAGGTAAAGGCCGAGATAGCCGTTCTCGTGACCGAGGCCCTGCCCAAAGGCGTAACAGGGTTCACCCAGATCGAAGGCGTATGGGTGACCGGCATATCCCTTGCCTGCAGCCTCGCCGAGGCTCTTAGGGCCGGGCTTATTCAAGAGGCGTTAACGAGGCTCTCAGCTACGGGCAAGGGCGAGAAGATGGAGGCCGTTTACAATTACCTCTCAGGCCCTGAGTTCAGGCATAAGATCGAGGGTATAGTCGAGGCGTTCAAGGCGATGAGGGAGGACCTCGATAGCGAGAAGAGGGCGATAGTAAAAATATGGGCAAAGAGGGAGAAGCAGATAGAGAAAGTCGTTATGAACACCGTAAAGATGTACGGTGATATGCAGGGGATTATCGGGGCGAGCCTTCCGGAGATAAAATCCCTTGAGCTCGGCACGGGCGAGGACGGGGAGACTGGAGAGACAGGGGAGATATAAACGGCGACATCCCTTGATTCGATTATGCCCGAGGCATATAATCTAACAGGATGCTGAAAAAGTCCCTAAAGTTGTCATTCTGAGGAGCCGAAGGCGACGAAGAATCTCGTAACCTGTTGATTTTATTAGCTCCGAGATTCTTTGCTACGTTCAGAATGACAGACTAAAATAGTTTTTCCACAACCTGCTAATAAGCGATAATTTAAATCAAAGCAATGCCGATACCGCTCATATATATGATCATCATAGCCGCCGGGATAGGCCTACTGCCCGCTTACATAGCGAGCAGGAAAGGGAGGAGCTTTCTTGCGTGGTGGATATACGGTGCGCTATTTTTTATCATAGCGCTGCCGCATTCCCTCTTCCTGAGCATGGAGCAAGGGTCCAAGAGGTGCGGCTTTTGCGGGGCTACATCAAAGATGAGCGCGCCCTATTGCCGTAAATGCGGCTACGAGTTCATGTAGCCTGTTCCCCGCGACTTTCCTTCCATTTCTTTTCCATGTTCCTCTTAAAATCTCCTTAGGCTTAGCAACTCTCTTTATCAGGTGTATAATTGGAATAGGTGAAAAATACCTGACAAGGAGAGAATCATGGCTGAAAGGGCATATAAGATGGAAGAGGCCGCTACGGACATTTTAGAGCGCGGGCAGAAGGCTAAGAGGCTCGCTATACTTGTCTATGTACTGCAGGCTATAGGGCTCTTTATAGGAGTAACCTATGTCGCCGCTGTTATCGTCAACTATGTAAAGGCCGGGGATGTTAAGGGCACATGGATAGAGTCCCACTTCCGC
>JAUSLB010000309.1 GCA_030646655.1 Deltaproteobacteria bacterium
GGAGAGCGTGCCTCAGGGCGTGGGAAAGATGTGCGCTATCCTCGGGCTTGACCTCGATACAGTTAAGGTGATCTGCGAGTCGGCCTCTATCGACGCGGCCGTAGTTGTCCCGGCGAACATCAACAGCCCGGAGCAGGTCGTCATCTCAGGCCACGCGGCGGCTGTCGACATAGCCGCGAACTACGCCAAAGAAAGGGGCGCGAAGAGGGTCGTTCCCTTGCAGGTAAGCGCTCCCTCGCACTCGCCGCTGATGGAGAGGGCGGCCGCGATGCTCGCCGAAGAGCTTCAGAAGATAGAAATAAAAGACCCTGTTATACCCGTAATCACGAATGTCGAGGCCGCGCCTGTTAAAAGCTCATCTGAGATAAGGAGGCTCCTTAAAAGCCAGCTCACGAGCCCTGTAAGGTGGGTGGATATAATAAGGGAGATGAAGAAAGAGAATGTGGTCCGGATAATAGAGATCGGTCCCGGAAAAGTCCTTGCCGGGCTTATAAAAAGGATAGAAAAAGACATAGAGGCCCTTAACTTAAACGAGGCAGGGGATCTGGAAAAGGTCTTAGCCGTAATAAGGCCCTGACCGTTTTACAGCCGAAGCGGCAATCCGCGGTATCGGCTAACGGCATCATCGCCGAAAGGAGGATAATATGAACGTATCAGGCAGGGTGGCTCTCGTCACCGGCGGCGGACAGGGGATAGGAAAGGCGATATGCCTAAAGCTCGCCTCGTACGGCGCGGATGTCGCTGTGGTCGACGTAAACCTTGAGAACGCCCAGCAGACCGCGAACGAGATAAAGCAGATGGGCAGGCGCTCCCTCGCCTTAAAGGTCGATGTCGTCAGCTCCAAAGAGACGGAGGAGATGGCGGAGAAGGTCTTCAAGGAAATGGAGGCCATCCATATACTCATCAATAACGCTGGGATAACGAGGGACGGGCTCATCTTAAGGATGAAGGAGGAGGACTGGGACGCGGTGCTGGACGTGAACCTGAAAGGCGCCTTCAACTGCACCAAGGCCGTCCTTAAATATATGACAAAGATGCGCTGGGGCCGCGTAGTGAATGTCGCCTCCGTCGTGGGAATAACGGGCAACGCGGGGCAGGCCAATTACGCCGCGAGCAAGGCAGGGCTCATCGGCTTTACAAAATCTATTGCCCGCGAGTTCGCCTCCCGCAACATCACCTGCAACGCGGTGGCCCCCGGCTATATAGAGACCGCCATGACGGATACGCTCTCGGAGCAGGTCAAGACGGAGCTGTTATCGAAGATACCGCTCGGAAGATTGGGAGGGGCGGGCGACGTGGCAATGGGCATCCTTTTCCTCTGCTCGAACGCGTCCAATTACATCACCGGCCATGTCCTGAACATAAACGGCGGCATGGCGATGTAGCCAAAAAGGCCCTTTTAAAATTGACAACAGGGCAACTAAGGTGTTATACAGAATTGTAGTCCGCCGCTTTTGCCAACCCCGCCGCGGAGTCTTATTATAAGGGCACAGGATAGATAAATTAATCGTCAGGAGGTAAGGAAATGTCTTCAGTTGAAAATAAGGTAAAAAAGATAATCATCGACCAGCTCGATGTGACGGAGGAAGAGGTCGCCCCTCAGGCATCGTTCGTTGACGACCTCGGGGCAGACTCCCTCGATACGGTCGAGATGGTAATGGCCTTCGAGGAGGAGTTCTCAATAGAGATACCGGATGAGGACGCTGAGAAGATAAAGACCGTGCAGGACGCGGTCGATTACATCCAGAAAAAGACCGGCAAGTAATCGGATATCACCGGGCTTATTAAGGCGTAAGCCGGGCCGTTCGCTTGATTTTTAAAGCCTCCCGCACCAAATTGACCGTAGAGGCCTGAATCCGGCCTTCTACGGCCGATTTTTTAGGGGACAAGAAAAAGGATAAACGGAAAAGAGATGAGAAGGGTAGCCGTAACAGGCGTAGGGATAATAAGCCCGCTCGGCACAGGCTTAAAGGCCTCTTGGGGCGGGGCGAAGGAAGGCAGGGGCGGGATAAGGCAGATAACCCGCTTCGATGTAAGCAATTTCCCGGTGCGCATAGCCGGGGAGGTGCCTGACTTCAACGCGGAGGAGAGGATAGAGAAGAAAGAGGTCAAGAAGATGGACTTCTTCATCCAGTACGCCGTCGCGGCCTCCATGGAGGCGTTCGAGGACTCGGGGCTTAAGGTAACGGAAGAGAACGCCGAGCGCGTGGGGGTTTTTTTAGGCGCAGGGATCGGCGGGCTTCCTGCGATCGAGCACTGGCATGATGTCCTTAGAGAGAAGGGCCCGGACAGGATCACCCCCTTCTTTATACCGATGACGATCATAAACCTCGCCTCGGGGCAGGTCTCCATAAGGATAGGCGCGAAAGGGCCGAACGGCTGCTCCGTCAGCGCGTGCGCCACGGGCACGCACTCCATAGGAGACGCCTTCAGGCTCATAAGGAACGGGGAGGCCGATGTAATGGTAGCCGGGGGGACGGAATCCACGATAACGCCCCTGTGCATAGCGGGGTTCAACGCCATGAAGGCCCTATCTACCCGGAACGACGAGCCAGGGAGGGCGAGCAGGCCGTTTGACAAGGACAGGGACGGCTTTGTGGTAGGCGAGGGCGCGGGGGTCCTGGTATTGGAGGAGATGGAGTCGGCGAAGAAGAGGGGGGCGAAGATCTACGCCGAGCTTGCGGGCTATGGGATGAACTCGGACGCCTACCATATGACGACCCCGTCGCCTGACGGCGAGGGCGCGGCGCGCTGCATCTCGCTTGCGCTTAAGGACTCGAAGATAAATCTGGACGAGGTCGATTACATAAACGCGCACGGCACTTCCACATACTATAACGACCTCTACGAGACGATGGCGATAAAGAAGGTCTTCGGCTCGCGCGCGAAAACAATAGCCGTAAGCTCCACAAAAGGCATGACAGGCCATCTGCTCGGGGCGGCCGGAGGCATAGAGGCGGTATTTACCGTGCTCGCCATCAAAGAGGGCGACATCCCCCCGACCATAAACTACGAGACCCCTGACCCTGAGTGCGACCTCGACTATGTCCCGAACGCGGCGAGGGACGCCAGGATAAGGGCGGCCCTTTCGAACTCATTCGGGTTCGGCGGCACGAACGGCGTCCTTGTCTTCAGGCGCTTTGAAGGGTAATATGGAAAGGATAGCGATAGCGAGCGACCACGCCGGCAGGGAATTAAAAGAGGACCTTAAGGAGTTCCTCAAGGTCCTCGGGGCGGAAGTGATGGACATGGGCGTGAATAACGACACGGCCGTTGACTACCCCGACTACGGCTCTCCTCTTGCCGAGAAGGTCTCAAACGGCGAAGTCCCCAAAGGGATACTGGTGTGCGGCACGGGGATAGGGATGAGCATCCTCGCCAATAAGTTTAAGGGTGTGAGGGCCGCTTTGGTAAATGACGTATATACCGCCCGCATGGCAAAGGAGCATAACGACGCGAATATACTGGTCATCGGCGGGAGGATCGCCGGAAAGGGCCTTGCCAGAGAGATGACGAGGGCATGGCTTGAGGCTAAATTCGAGGGCGGCAGGCACCAGAGAAGGCTCGATAAGATAACAGAGATAGAGAAGAGGAATAATAAGAAATAATTTTTATAAAGGTTTTGGGAATTTTAACAATCCCGTACGGAGGCGGTCCGGTAAATGTCCCTTAAAACATTTGACCCTGAAATCCATGAGGCCATAAAGCTTGAGACAGAGAGGCAGGAGTATAAGCTCGAGCTCATAGCCTCCGAGAACCTCGTTAGCGCTGAGGTGCTCGAGGCCTCAGGGAGCGTGATGACCAATAAGTACGCCGAGGGGTATCCGGGAAAGCGCTATTACGGCGGGTGCGAGTTCGTTGACATAGCGGAGAGGCTCGCCATAGAGAGGGCGAAAAAGCTCTTCGGGTGCGACCATGTGAACGTCCAGCCCCATTCGGGCTCTCAGGCGAACATGGCCGTTTACATGTCGGTACTGAAGCCCGGCGACACCATAATGGGCATGAACCTGACGCACGGCGGGCACCTGACGCACGGAAGCCCCGTGAACTTCTCGGGCCAGCTCTATAATGTGGTATTCTACGGGGTACGCAAGGACGACCACAGGATAGATATGGGCACGGTGATGGACATTGCCAGGGCAAAACGCCCTAAGATGATAGTCGTTGGAGCGAGCGCATACCCGAGGATAATAGATTTCAAGGCCTTCAGGGAGGTTGCCGACGAGGTCGGGGCGCTTATTATGGTGGACATAGCCCACATAGCCGGCCTTATCGTAGCAGGCCTGCACCCGAGCCCCGTTGAGCACGCGGAGTTCGTGACAACGACTACGCATAAGACCTTGCGCGGCCCGAGGAGCGGGATGATAATGTGCAGGGAGGAGTACGCCAAGGCCGTAGATAAGCAGATATTTCCGGGCATTCAGGGCGGCCCGCTCATGCACATAATAGCCGCTAAGGCAGTTGCCTTTAAAGAGGCGATGCAGCCTTCGTTCATAACCTACCAGAAGCAAGTCATATCGAACGCGAAAGTATTGTCGGAAGAGCTTATGAAGAAGGGCTACGACCTCGTCTCCGGCGGCACGGACAACCACCTGATGCTCGTTGACCTAACGAAGCAGGATATAACAGGCAAGGAGGCCGAAGAGGCGTTGGTAAAGGCTGGCATCACGGTAAACAAGAACACCATCCCGTTCGATGCCCGAAGCCCCTTTGTCACGAGCGGCGTAAGGATAGGCGTGCCGGCGGTCACCACAAAGGGCATGAAAGAGGACGAGATGAGGGCGATAGCCGGGCTTATAGACAGGGCCATTAAGGGCCGCTCTGACGAGAAAGAGCTCGCTAAGATTAAAAACGAGGTTAGGCTCCTGTGCGAGAGGTTCCCGTTCTACAGGAAGCTCGTAAAAGCGACCGCATAAATTTTTAAACGGAGATTTAAACGCCTGCCTTCTGGCAGGCGTTTTTTTTTGCAAGCCCTGACGAAAGGAAGGGGGCCTGAGAGCCGCCTATCATCCCTTGCGCGGCCCCGTAAAATCTGTTACTTTCAAATGATGGAACTCATAATGGCCTTCGGCTCGGCGCACAAGGCATTAAAGGCCGAGGAGCTCTTAAAAGAGGCGGGGATACCTATGAGGCTCCTTCCCGCGCCAAAGGCGCTCGCCCCTTACTGCGACCTCGTAATCTCTATAAAAGAAGATTCTCTCGGCCCGGCAGCGGAGGCCCTTAAAAAAGGCGGGGCAGGGCCAAAGACAATATACAGGAAGGAAGGAGAAGGGTATGTTACGGTGTGATTTTTGCGGCAAAGAAGCCGAAACCGTGGCGCGCGTCGCCATCGACAAGGACTACGACAGGCTTACCGTAAGGCACGAGAAGAGGTACGCATGCAAAGAGTGCTCCGAGAAGAAGGAGAAGGAGAGAAAATCGCGCGCCAGGCCCGCCAAAGCCGGGGAGTAAAGGGCATGGGAAAGAACGCGCTTGCCATAATGTTCAAAGTGCCTGAGCCGGGAAAGGTCAAGACAAGGCTCGTGCCGCCGCTCACATACGGCCAGGCATCCGGGCTGTATGAATGTTTTCTGAAGGACATCTTTAATACTGCAAGGGGGGTTGCGGGAGCCGATATATACGGGGCCTTCACGGGCCGGGTAAACGGGGATGGAGATTACGGGGTGGAATTATTCGAGCAGGAGGGCTTAAACTTAGGCGAGAGGATTTATAATGTGTTCAGGCATTTGTTCCAAAGAGGCTATCAAAAGATCGCTGTCATAGGTTCCGACAGCCCTGATCTGCCGCCTGAGTATATAAGAGAGGCCTTCGGCCTGCTCGCAAGCGCATCTCTTGTCCTCGGCCCCGCAAAGGACGGGGGCTACTACCTCATAGCCATGGACCGTCTGAGGAGAGAGCCTTTTAATGAAATCCCCTGGAGCACGGATAAGGTGCTTGAAGAGACGCTAAAAAGGGCCCAAGAGGCGTCGATACCTTTTAAGCTTCTAAAGCTCTGGCACGATATCGATACCGTTCAGGACCTTATGCTCCTTAACGGGAAGGCCGCACCTATAAGCTTGGATTTCCTGAAAAAATTGGAGTTTCCGCTGAAACCTGAGTTTTTTCAATAAAAGAAACCCCTGAAAGATTCCGGGTTTTTTTCATTTATTGTAAATCTCAGGCTAAAATGTTATCTTTTAAGGTGCTTGGCCGGGTCTTCCAACCCGTAAATTCCTTATAAAGACAGGCTTTTAACATGAAAAGGCTCCCAGCTTGGGCGAAAAAACCCCTCGGGCCAGCAAAACCCATCCACGAGATGAAGGCCGTCCTAAGGAGGCGCGGCCTCCATACGGTCTGCGAGTCAGCGCGCTGCCCCAACATAGGCGAGTGCTTCTCAAAGCCTACAGCGACTTTTATGATTTTGGGAGATGTTTGCACCCGCACATGCGGGTTTTGCTCGGTCAACAAAAGGGCAAGGCCGCTTGAGGTTGACCCGAACGAGCCCTCGAATATCGCCGTTACGGCAAAGGAGCTCGGCCTCAGCCACGTGGTGATCACATCGGTTACAAGAGATGACCTTAAAGACGGGGGAGCAAAACAGTTTGCCTTGACAATCAGGGCGATAAAGGATACGATTTCCGGCATTTTAGTGGAGGTCCTGACGCCTGATTTCAGGGGCGACGACGAGGCCCTGAATATCGTCCTTAACGCCCGCCCCGACATATTAAACCACAACCTTGAGACCGTCCCCTCATTATATCCTATCGTAAGGCCGCAGGCAGACTACCGGAGGTCTTTAGGAGTCCTTAAAAAGGCTAAGGCTAAAGGGGTTATGGCCAAATCCGGCATAATGGCCGGGCTCGGCGAGACAATGGAAGAGGTGAAGGAGGTCTTAAGGGACTTAAAGGGTTCCGGCTGTGACGCTGTCACGATAGGGCAGTACCTGCGCCCCACGAGGGAGAGCTTAGAGGTAAAAGAGTACATAACACCTCAAGTTTTTATGGATTACGAACGATACGGTAAAGAGATAGGGATTAAATACGTATATTCAGGCACTTTCGTGAGAAGCTCGTATAACGCTGAAAAGCTTATTTCAAATAGTTAAGAGGGGCTAAATGGACGAATTCCACAGGATAAAAAGGCTGCCGCCGTATGTCTTCAATATCGTGACGGATAAGAAGATAGAGGCCCGCAGGCGTGGCGAGGATATCATCTACTTCGGCATGGGCAACCCCGACCAGCCGACGCCTAAGCACATAGTCGATAAATTGCTTGAGGCGGCCCAGAACCCGAGGAACCACCGCTACTCTGCGTCCCGCGGCATATATAAGCTAAGGCTCGCCATCTCTGACTGGTACAAGAGGCGCTACAACGTCGATATAGACCCTGAGACAGAGGCGGTAGCCACCATCGGCTCAAAGGAGGGCATAGCCCACCTCGCCCTTGCCATACTCGGCCCCGGAGATGTTGTATTCGTCCCTGACCCGACATATCCGATACACAAGTATTCTGTCATAATAGCCGGAGGGGATGTGAGGAGCATCCCTCTGCTTCCGGGAGTTGATTTTTTCGATGAGCTGCAGAAGGCCACTATCCAGACATGGCCCAAGCCGAAGCTGCTGGTATTGAACTTTCCGCATAACCCTACAACTGAAGTCGTTGACAGGGAGTTCTTCCAAAAGATCGTTGATTTCGCCAAAGAGAACAAGATTCTCGTCATACACGACCTCGCGTACGCGGATATCGTATTCGACGGGTACAAGGCGCCGAGCTTTCTGGAGATACCGGGCGCAAAGGACATAGGGGTAGAGTTCTTCACATTATCGAAGAGCTACAATATGCCGGGATGGAGGGTCGGTTTCGCCGTAGGCAACAAGAAACTCATAGGCGCGCTCACCCGGATAAAGAGCTATCTCGACTACGG
>JAUSLB010000313.1 GCA_030646655.1 Deltaproteobacteria bacterium
CGGGGAGGTTCATTGTTTTACTGCCCGAGCTCAAGCGCCTTTACCGCCATCTCCCTCGTGGCCTTGAAGGCCGCCACATTCGCCTCATAGCTCCGGGCCGCGGTTATCATGTTTACCATCTCCTCCGCCACATTCACGTTCGGGTAAGCCACATAGCCCTTATCGTCGGCATCCGGGTGGTTCGGCTCATAGGCGTATTTAAAAGGCCTCATGTCCTCTATTATCCCGGCTGCTCTCACGCTGCTGGCATGAGAGTCCATGGCGGAGCGGAGATACCCGTTAAAACCGCCCTCCGGCTGGGAGGCGAATACAATGTCCTTCCTCCTGTACGCCCCGCCCGTTAAGGTATGGGTCGTCTCCACGTTAGCGAGGTTGCTCGCTATTATGTTCATCCTTAGCCTCTGGGCCTCCATGCCCGAGGCGCTTATTGAGAAAAGGTCCATCCGTTACCTCCCTTCCCGTATCGCCGTTATGAGGAGACTGAACTTGCTCTTAAGCATCGTTGTCGATGTCGCGTACATAAGGGAGTTCTCGGACAGCCTTACCATCTCGCCTTCTATGCCGACCGAGTTCTTATCATAGCCCTCTATTTCCGTCGCCCTGTCGAGCACTGAGGGCTCGCCGGCGGCCCCGGCAAGAGCTGTGATATGCATGGGGCTTGTGCGGGCAAGGATAAGCCCGGATGAACCGTTTAAGCCCTCTCTTTTTTTAAGCTCGTCCTCGAATTTTATATCGACAGCCCTGTATCCGGGGGTCTCCTGATTGGCTATATTGGAGGCGAGGAGCTTTTGCCTTGCCGCCCTTATATCGAGGGAACTTCCCAAAAGGTTGATCGTCCGGTCAAAAAGCCCTCCTATCATAAGCCCTCCTTTAAATATCTTTGCAGGATGCTGAAAAGTCCGTCCTGCGTTTTTCCGCAACCTGATAGAGAATTTTGCAAAATCCATACCAACACTTAAAAAGCTGTTTAAAAAGCCTTCTTCAGGGCAGATAAAAGGGTGAAATTTATTCCTACCCCGGCAAAACCTGCCCGTATTCCTTCAATTTGTTCCTTAAAGTCCGCACCGAGATGCCGAGGAGCTTGGCGGCCCGTGTCCTGTTGCCCTCCACATCGTCAAGGGTCTTGCGTATAAGGCCCTTTTCCATCTCCCAGAGCGTCATATTATTGGCTTTGACCTGGCTTATTGTTTCCGTTATCTGTCCTTCTCTCTCAGGGCATCCGTCGTAGCCCAAGAGGAGGTGCTCGATCACAAGGGTCCTGCCTTGGCTTAAAAGCACGGCCCTCTCGATGGTATTTTCCATCTCGCGGATGTTGCCCCTCCATTCATGTCTCTTAATATAATCGAGGGCCTCATCCGAGATCCCTTCAAGACGCCTTGAATACTTATTGCAGAACTTACCCATGAAGTGGTTCGCAAGAAAGGCTATGTCTTCCCCCCTCTGCCTCAAAGGCGGCAAAAAGAGCGGGAATATGTTGAGCCTGTAGAAGAGGTCTTCCCTGAAGCGTCCTGAGGCTACCTCCTTTTTCATCTCCCTGTTGGTCGTGGCTATTATCCTTATATCAAGGGGTATGGGGCTCTTTCCGCCGAGCCTCTCAACCTCCTTTTCCTGTATGATCCTTAAAAGCTTCGCCTGAAGCCTTATATCCATCTCGCTTATCTCGTCGAGCAATATCGTGCCGGTGTCAGCCTGCTCGAATTTGCCATGCCTCGAAGCTATAGCCCCGGTGAAAGCCCCTTTCTCGTGGCCGAACAGCTCGCTCTCAAGGAGGCCTTCGGGGATGGAGGCGCAGTTGACCGCCACAAACGGCCTTTCAGCGCGCGGGCTGTTGGCGTGTATGAACCTCGCGAGGAGCTCTTTGCCGGTGCCGCTCTCCCCGGAGATAAGCACCGTCGCGTCGGTTGAAGCGGCTGTAATCGCCATTGAGATGACCCTGTTCATCGAGGGGCCTTTAGATATCATCGCCTTGCCCTTCGCCCCGGTCTGTAGAGCCCCGTCCTTAAGCCTCAAGACCTTCTCAACGGTAGCCTCGAGCGCTTCGAGCGTAAAGGGCTTCAGGATGAAGTCAACCGCGCCTTCCTTTACGGCCTCGACCGCCTTTTGTATCGTCCCGAAGGCCGTTATGAGGAGGAAGGGCATATGCGGGGCCACCTTTTTAATAGACCTTAAGAGCTCCATGCCTCCCATCCCCGGCATCTTGAGATCGCTTATTACCATATCAAAACGGCCCTCGCCTATCTTCATCAGAGCCTCCCTGCCGTCTTCGGCGAGCTCGGTGGAATAGCCCTTCCTCGTTAAGGCCTCTTTTACGGCAAGCCTCATCTCAGCTTCGTCGTCAACTATGAGAACGCTACCCATGCGCACACTCTCCTTATTATCTTTCTCAGCAGACATTGTTAACGGGGTTTATAGGAAGACTGATCATAAAAGCCGTGCCCCTGCCGGGCTTCGATTTCGCCTCTATCGAGCCGCCGTGGGCGCTTACTATCGCGGAAACTATCGCGAGCCCGAGCCCCGTGCCCCTTTCTTTCGTCGAGAAGAACGGGTCGAAGATCCTGTCAAGGTGGGCTCTGTCTATGCCTCTGCCTGTGTCCTTCACCTCTATCTCCAAGGAGTCATCCGGCGCAGCCGTGCTGATGCCGATAGTCCCGCCCTCCTCGATGGCGTCAAGCGCGTTCAACAGGAGGTTCAAGAAGAGCTGGCGCAGAAGCACAGCGTCCCCCATAAGGGCGGTCCTGCCTTCGTGCGAGCATCTTATCCTAACCCCTTCCTTTTCACGGCCCCGGGCGAGGAGGATGGAGTCCTCAATCACTTCCTTGATGTCAACCGGCCTCCTGCGCGCCGCGGGAGAGCTTGCGAACAGGAGCATGTTGGACAAGAGGTTATCGAGCGTCTTTATCCCTTTTGTAATATGGCCCGCGAGCTTCATCTTCTCAGGCTCATGGGCGAGCTCGCGCTCAAGGAGGGTCGCGAATATCGCCATCGAGCCGAGCGGGTTTCGTATCTCGTGGGCGATCTTGGCCGCCATCTCGCCCATCGCGGCGAGCCTGCGGGTCCGCTCCATCACCCTGTTCTTCTCGGCTATCTCCGTGTTTAAGTCCTCTATCTTTCTTTCAAGGAGCGCGTACTGCTGCTCGAGCTTCGAGGACGCGTCCCTGAAAGTGTTGAACGCGCTGTTTAAAAGATCAACCTGATCCCCGGCCATCTTAAGCTCCTTTAAAGGCTCGCAGGCTTTTTAGATATCACGCCCGCCCAGCCGCTTAGCTCGGTATTGAGGCCCTTAAGATCCTTAAGGGCCTTCTGCCTTTCGCCCTCGTTACCAAGCCTGGAATGGCTCTCGGCTGTCCTGTAGAGCGCCCATGCCCTGTCTTCCCTGCTCTCGCCGCTTAACAGATGCCTGTACGCCCCTATCGCCTCCTGATATTTGCCTGCCATGAAATTGGAATCCGCAAGGCCGGCGTACGCCTTACTGAGGAGCGCCTCGTCATGCTTTGCCTCAAACCCCTTTACCGCCTTAGCGTAGGATAAGGCGGCCTCGTTGTTCCTGCCGAGCTTTGAGAAGGCCTTTGCCTTAAGCAGATTGAACTCAGGCCCGTCGGGCGTCCTCATTTGAGAGGCCTTCGTGTAGTCGCCTTTCGCAAAGGCTATCTTAAAGGCTATCGCCTCCACTTCATTCTTGTAGCGGGTTTTAGGGAAGCGGGCCGCAAAGGCGTTTAAGAGCCGCTCCGCGGAGCCTGTGTCAGACTGGCCCAAGTAAACACCGGCAAGCGTCACAAAAGCCTCTTCCGCGGTATCGAGCGCGCCTATCTTTATCGAGCGCTCGAGGCTCTTTACGGCATCGGGGTAGAGCCCGAGCGAATAATAGGCCTTCCCGGCCTTCAGAAAGGACTCCGCCTTTTTGCCGAACGGGACAGCCCCGCCGTATTTGGAGGCGGCGTTTGCCGCCCCGTAGTAGTCGCCTTGGGAGTAGAGCGAATCTATCCACTTATGGGCGAGCAGGCCCAGTTGCCTTGAGATATCGGCCTTAAGGAGGCTTGTCGGGTATCTGCCCGGGAACTCCGTTACCCGCTCCATCCCCTCCTCGAATTTATTGAGCTTAATGAGGGTAGAGATAAGGCTCAAGTGGGAGACCTCGGAGCCGAGGTATTGGCCTTCAGCCACTGCTCTGTAGATTTTTTCCGCTTTAAGGAGCGATTCCTTCGATGCGTCAGCCCGGTACGCGTCCGCAAGCGAAAGCGCCGCCATAGCCCATGGATCGCCCTCAAGCATCCCTTTTGTCCTTAAATATATTTTTATCGCCTCTTCTTTGCCGCCTTCGGCAAGGTAGGAATCGCCGGTCTTTAAAACGAAGAATGTGGAGAGGAGCTCGTCCTTAGGATACCTTGAGCGCAGGACCTCATAAGCCTGTCTCGCCTCATTGAACCTGCCCCTTATTACGAGCATGTCGCCGATACTCAGGAGGTTTATCGAGTCTATCTCCATGAAAGGCTTTTTGCCCCCGTCGTAGAGCTTCCATGAGAGGTCGAACTCGCCCTTTACGAGCGCCGTATTGGCGAGCCAGAGCCTCGAAGCAACGAAGCCCCTTTCAAAAGACGACTGGAAGAGCTCTTTTGCCGCGTTGAGCTTCCCCTCGTGAAACAATACCCGCGCCCGCCCGAACTCGGCGGCGGCGAGGAAAGAGGGGTCTTTCCTGTCTGCAAGGAGCTTTGAATAGTAGGCTGCGGCCTCGGGGTAGAACCCCTTCACCTCGTAATGGTTTGCAAGGAGGAATAACCCCAGCTTTTCAAACTCGCCTTCGGGGTTTTCCCTTAAGACGGCGTCGAGCGCAAGGGGGTCTTTGGGGTCTTCAAAAAACTGGATTATCTCTTTTAGATATTCAGCCTTAATTAAGAACCCGTTTTCCTTTAAGGACTCCGCAAGGGATTTTGCCTCTTTAACGGCATTTTCCTTATCGACGGCTGAGATGCCGAATTTAAGGAAGACCTCTTTTAGAAGCTGGTCGTCTGCGTAGATCTCGTCCCTTAAAAGGGATGTTGCCTTTTTCCTGTAAACCCATCTCCAGCCTTCGTTAAATGTTACTATCTCCTTAAGCCCGCTTTCCGGAGCCTTTACCGCCCCTTCATCCGTTTTTACGGAGGGGGGGGTTGCCTCTGCCTTTTTCATTTGGTGGGTTTTTGAAAAGGCAGAGGCAGGCTGGGGCGATACCATAAATATCGCCAGCGAGAAGATGAAAGTCTTCAGAATGCAGTTTATGCTTTTCATTCGGCACATGATTAAAGCAACAACCGTGCCATAGCAAAGGCCATGTGCGGATATAG
>JAUSLB010000315.1 GCA_030646655.1 Deltaproteobacteria bacterium
GGGGGAGCGAGGAGGACCGCGAGGACCGTTCCGCTATTTCCCGCGCCGGCTATGCCCATCGCAAGGCCTTTGTACTGCGGGGGGAACCAGCCTGAGCCGAGGGAGAGGGCGACCCCGAAGCTCGCTCCCGCGATGCCGAGCAATACGCCCATCGCAAGCACATCCGAGTAGGTCTTTACCGCGAGATAGCCGTAGATCATGGCGATGACTATGGTGCCCATCTCAACAAGGGCGGCCCGCTTTCTTCCTATGTACTGGGAAAGGACTCCGAGGGGGAAACGCATTATGGCGCCAGACATGATCGGCACAGAGATCATGAAACCTTTCTGTGCGGGGGTTAAGTGGAAAGACTCGCTTATGAACGGCGCCATGGCCCCGTTCAACACCCAGATGGCAAAGCAGAAATCGAAATACAGGAATGAAGCAAATAAGGTTGGGGGGTGACCCGCTTTGAGGAACGTCCTGAAATTTGCCATTCTTTCTTACTCTCCTTTCTTTGTTTTAGCCTTGTCGGCCATTAATACCAGATCCAGTCAGAAGAGGTTTGGCAGCTTATCGGGGCCACCCATTCAGGAGAGTAATGCTTGAATTCCTGGAAAAATTTGCTTGAAAGCCCTGATTATAGGTGAGTGATTAAGATCGGTGAATAAGCCCCCAAATCCACCTTCTTTCTTTGAGATATGATATTTTAAGATGATTTGAATCTATCAACTTTGTTCCTCGCTGTCAAGACAATAAATGAGTTGATGGGTCATTTTGTTACATGAGTTGGACAAAACTGGACATTAATAATATTCTGTTATTAGGTGTTCTTTATATCATTGGGGCAGATTGGGACATATTTTATATTTTAGCCGCCTTTGTCGCTATGGCTTTATGCCGCCCCTTTTGATTTATCAGGTTGCTTCAAGCCGCAACCTGATAGGCAATCACCATGATGGGGGAAGGATTGCCTCTGGATGCTCGCCGGCTCGCGAAGTGACAAGGCGAGCTATATAAATGTAGGTTTCCTTACCAGCCACAATCCAGTAACTGTTGAATGGATTGTGCAATTGCGAGACCGAAAAATCGAGCAATTTGTAAGGATTGGACGGAGGCAGCCCGGCCAAATCGTGGCTGAAAAAGTCCAGGACGGACTTTTTCAGCATCCTGATAGAATCATCAAGCTCATCCAGCCGGTTTGTCTATCTCATCGCCTTTTGCACCCATTGATGAGAACCTCTCATGGCAGTTAGTCCCGATAACTATGTTACCAAAAGGTAACACTTACCCTTTTGCCGTAGCAGGAACGCTGCTTCCTGAACCTAAATCGGCAAGGGTCTTGACTCAAGTGTTACTAAACCGTAACATATATATGTTTGGGGGTTAGAGTAGAATGGATCGATTTGGACCTATTTAAATCTTATAAATCAGCGTCTTTATGTTTTTTTCTTTTTTAGGCTATCTTTTGGTATGCATATTGCTTGATATACTAATGTTAATCACCTTCAAAAAAATAAATAAAAAAAGTTATTTTTTTGAAAGATTTTTCTTTACTCGTGTTCGCGCGTGTGTTATTAAAGCAGAACTCCGGGTTAAAAGGTCTTTCAGGTTGCGGCGGGGAGAGGGCTTAATACGCCCTTCGAAGCTTAATCCGTCCTTGAAAATAATAGATTGAAAACGATAGACATTTTCATGGACAGGGCCTGAGGTTCTGTATTATAATAACCGTTCATTCCCGGAAAATTGGAAGAGCGCCTTGAAATTTTTTTTTATTTTGAAGCGAAAAATGCTGGACAGGTTTTTCTGAATCTGGTATTTTACGCCCTGCCTCGCGAAAGCCTGACCTGACTGAAGGGCGCGCGGGGAGTTACGCACGAAAGAAACCCTCAATCTCGCAAAGCCGAAAAAAATATACAGGACCGGATTCGGAGGACTCGGAAAAACTTTGAGTCAAAGGATCAAAAAAGAGATAGTGCGTCTCTGCCACTGCCTGTTATACTTTGCCGCGCTCCGCCTTTGCCCGGCGATGAGGCGGAAGGCCGCGATATGCGCGGGCTCTCATTTTGAGAGCGGCTCAGATGATAAAGGGCCTCAGGCGGATAGAGCGCCTTTAAACCCGTTCGCTATCTTCGGCAAGGTCCTCGGCTCGCTGCCCGTTCAGGGCTCCTCAGAATCCTTCGTCTTTGAGTTTCACGAAGAGGTGCCTGAGTTCGGGGCGAAGCACAAGGACGAGGCAGAGAAGCCTTCGCGCCCCGTAATGGACGCCTCGACACCCCGCAAGACCGGCTTTGACCTCATTCGGCTTACTTTCAACCTCGCAAGGGGAAACCTTGAACAAGCAATCCACGCCATCTGACCGATCCACGGCACGCGATTAAGCATCCTGACCGATGCCCTCCATATGCGAAGGAGAGCGATAAAGCCTAAAGCGGCCGTCCTTAACGTAAGCATCAAGGCTATCTATGGTAGTCATAGGTATACATAAAAAAAAGCTGAGCAGCAGGTAAAAGGAGGTGTAGGGTATGGATTTAAAGAGTTGTAAAAGATTCTTCGGAAAGGGATTGCAACTCGGGCTGGGCTTGCTTCTGGTTTCAGGGCTTGTGCCAATGGCGGCCTTTGCCGAGCAGGCGGCGGCCCCGGCAGTTGAGGCGGCGGCCCCGGCGGAGGCGGGCAACGCCAATGTAGGCAGGGCGCTCTTTATCGGCGCGAAGAGGTTTACGAACGGCGGGCCTCCGTGCATTTCATGCCACAGCGCGGGCGTAGGCGAGCTGGGCGGCGGCATCCTCGGGCCGAACCTCACAAAGGTTTATGCCGATGAGTCGAAGAACCCGCTCATCAACGCGGTGTGGATCAACAACCCCTCCACCCCCATAATGGGGCCTGTCTTCTCCAACAGGAATGTCACGGATGAAGAGGTCGGGAACTTAAGGGCCTTCTTCGCGGAACAGGCGAAAGGCGAAGTAGCCGCCTCCTCCACAGGCACTTTCACCATAATCGGCCTTGGGGGCTTTGTTGGCATACTGATAGCATTTAATATTATCTGGAGCGGGAGATACAGGAACAGGAACAAGGGCACCGCGCATGATGCCTTGTGGAGAAACTACGGCGGAAAAGGAGGACGATAAATGTCTACTTGGATACAAGATGAATTTAACCCCGGAAAAAGGGGTTGGGAAGAATTTTACAGGAACCGCTGGCAGTACGACAAGACCGTAAGGAGCACGCACGGGAATAACTGCACGGGCGGCTGCTCATGGATGGTCTATGTAAAGGACGGCATAATCACATGGGAGCTTCAGGCCGTTGACTACCCGAAGCTCAATCAGGACCTTCCTCCTTACGAGCCGAGGGGATGCCAGAGGGGCGTTTCCGCCTCATGGTATGTCTACAGCCCCGTCAGGATCAAGTACCCCTACTGCAGGGGCATACTCCTTGACGCATGGAAGGAAGCGAAGTCCAAGCACGCGGACCCCGTCGACGCATGGAGGTCGATCGTAGATAACGCCGAGCTCCACAAGAAGATAAAGTGGTCAAGGGGCAAGGGCGGCTTCCGCAGGTTCGACTGGGACACCGCCGCGGAGATAATCACGGCCGCGCAGATCCACACCATCAAGAAGTACGGGCCGGACAGGAACATCGCGTTCTCGCCGATCCCCGCTATGTCGCAGATAAGCTACGCCTCAGGCGCCCGCTACAACCAGCTCATCGGCGGCGTGCACTTAAGCTTCTATGACTACTACACCGACCTTCCGCCCGCTGAGCCCGAGGTATGGGGCGAGCAGACGGACTCCTGCGAGAGCGCGGACTGGTACAACTCAGGCTATGTCGTAATGGCCGGCGCGAACCCGAACATGACGAGGACCGCCGACTGCCACTTCGTATCCGAGATGAGGCATAACGGCACAAAGCTCGTCGTGTGCTCGCCCGACTATTCGCAGGTCACGAAGTACGCTGATCTATGGGTGCCGGTGAAGCCGGGTTCAGACGCGGCCTTCTGGATGGGTATAAACCATGTCATATTTAAGGAGTTCTTCGTTGACAAGAAGGTCCCCTATTTCGAGAACTACATAAAGGCGTTCACGGACATCGCCCACCTCGTTAAGCTCACAAAGGGCAAGGACGGGTATGAGATGGGCCGTTTACTTAAGGCGTGCGATCTGGCGGATTATTCCGACGAGGAGAACGCCGAGTGGAAGTTCGCGATGTGGGACGAGAAGACCGGCAAGGCCCGCATAGTGAACGGCGGCGTCGGCTACAGGTTCGCCCATAAGGACCACGGCAAGTGGAACACTCTTCTTAAGGACGGCAAGACCCAGCAGGACATCAGTCCCGCCTTAAGCCTCCTCGATATTAAGGACGAAGCCATCGAGGTCAACTTCTACGAGGTCGACAAGCCCGAGAGGTACAAGAGGCAGGTCCCCGTTAAGTATGTAGAGACAAAAGAGGGCAGGGTTCCGGTAACGACCATATTCGACCTTAAGATCGCCCAGTGCGGCGTGGCGAGGAAGGGTCTTAGCGGAGACTACTGCAGGAACTACGACGACGACAGGGGCTTTTCCCCCGCATGGCAGGAGAAATACACCGGGATCGGCCGCGACACGGTAATTCAGGTCGCCCGGGAATTCGCCAGCAACGCGGAGGTCACAAAGGGCCGCAGCATGTGCATAGTCGGCGCCAGCTACAACCACTGGTACCACTCGGACCTGATGTACAGGACGATGATGGACGCCCTCATGCTCTGCGGCTGCGTGGGAAGGAACGGCGGCGGCCTCCAGCACTACGTCGGACAGGAGAAGCTCGCCATGTTCGACTCATGGGGCCAGATAGCCCACTCGCTCGACTGGTACAGGCCCCCGAGGCTCATGAACAACCCGAGCTTCTGGTACATCAACACGGAGATGTTCAAGTTCGACTCGGCCATAACAGACTACTGCAACGTCCCTGACAAGAGCGCCATCGAGTTCGCCCACACGGCGGACTATAACGTAAGGGCGGTAAGGATGGGATGGCTCCCATACTACCCCCAGTTCAACAAGAGCAACCTCCAGTTGGTCGAGGATGCCCAGAGGGCGGGAGCTAAGACGGACGCCGAGATAATCGACTATGTGGTAAAGCAGTTGAAGAGCGGCGCGCTCGAGTTCGCGATACAGGACCCGGACGATCCGATGAACTGGCCGAGGGTATGGTTCATATGGAGGGGCAACGCCCTTGGCTCAAGCGCAAGGGGACAGGAGTACTTCTTCAAATACGTGCTCGGCACCCACAACAACACGATCGCTGAAGAGGTCGCCAAGCCTTACCTTAAGGAGATGAAGTACAGGGAATCCCCTCTCGGGAAACTCGACCTCCTCGTCGACCTCAACATGCGCATGAACACGACCCCCACATACTGCGATATCGTGCTCCCGACAGCCCACTGGTACGAGAAGGAGGACATCAACACCACGGAGCTCCACTCCTTCGTCACCCCGATGGGCGCGGCCGTGCCGCCGAACTGGGAGTCGAAGAGCGACTGGGACGCCTTCAAGTTCATGTCCGTGAAGTTCTCCGAGCTCGCAAAGAAGCACTTCCCCAAGCCTATAAAGGATATCGTAGCCTCTCCGCTCATGCACGATACCCCGGGCGAGATAACCCAGCCTGCCTTAAACGGAGTTCAGGACTGGAAGAAGGGGCAGTGCGAGGCTATCCCGGGGAAAACCATGCCGAGCTTCACGATAGTGGAGAGGGACTATGCCAACGTCGATAAGCAGTACCTTGCCGTAGGGCCGCTGCAGAAGACCAAGTACGGCTTCCACGGCATCATGATCGACGGCAAACCGCTCTATGATAACTACATGAATCAGGAGCATACCTCCACAATGGAGTTCAACGGCCAGAAGTTCATAGCCATGAACACCGCCAAGGACGCCGCCAACTTCGTCCTTTCGCACTCAGGCGCCTCGAACGGCGAGGTCTGCTACAGGCAGTGGACGGAGGAGGAGCACCATACGGGCCTCCACGGCGAGACCTATAACGCCGCCAAGAAATCCGTTAAGGAGATCTTCGGCGACGACGTGCAGTACCTCGTAGAGCACGCCCACGGCCTGGCCGATGAGCTCGCGGGCCCCAACAGGAACGTCGAGATGACCTACGACGACATCGTAGCCCAGCCCAAAAGGTGGATAACCTCAGCCCTCTGGACAGGCGACAACAGGAGGGGCAGGGCCTACGGCACATGGACGATCCAGACGGAGCACAGGGTGCCCTGGAGGACGCTGACGGGCCGCCAGCACTTCTACCTCGACCACCCGGTATTCCTCAACTTCGGCGAGGGGCTATCGACCAGCAAGTACAGGCTGAACCCCGCCAAGATGAACGAGGTCCAGAAATCCGACAAGACCGACGCGCTTCACCTCAACTACATCACTCCTCACGGCAAGTGGCAGATACACTCAACCCACTACGATAACCTGAGGATGCTCACGCTGTCGCGCGGCGGCAATTCGATCTGGCTCAACGACAGGGACTCCGAGAGCGTCGGCATAAGGGACAACGACTGGGTCGAGGCTTACAACGACAACGGCGTATTCGTATGCCGCTCCGTAGTAAGCGCGAGGATCCCGTCGGGCACCGCCTTCGCCTACCATTCAATGGAAAGGACGGTCAACGTCCCTAAGACCGAGCAGAGGAACAAGATAAGAGGCGGCTTCCACAACAGCCTGACAAGGCAGCGCCTCAAACCGACACTCATGACAGGCGGCTACGGGCAGTTCTCATACGGCTTCAACGCGTGGGGCCCGATCCCCATCATCAGGGACACAACCGTGCTGGTTAGAAAAATGAGAAACCAGGAGGTGAAGTGGTAATGGATATAAGAGCTCAGCTTTCAATGAACTTTCATATGGACAAGTGCATAGGCTGCCATCTGTGCAGCGTGGCCTGCAAGAACATATGGACCACGAGGAGAGGCGCCGAGTACATGTGGTGGAACAACGTCGAGACAAAGCCCGGCGCCGGCTATCCTCTCACATGGGAGGATCAGGAGAGGTACAGGGGCGGCTGGGAAGTCTCCGGCGGCAGCCTAAGGCTAAAGCTCCTCAAGGGGCCCGGCAAGATCAGGACCCTTGCGAACATATTCTTCCAGCCCAACCTGCCGACGGTCGACGATTACTACGAGCCGTTCACATTCGACTATCAGCACCTCTTCAACGCGCCGGCCGGCGACGACCAGCCTGTTGCGAGGCCCCGGTCGCTCATCACCGGCGAGTTCATGGAAAAGATAGTCCTCGGCCCTAACTGGGACGATGACTTGGGCGGAAGCCCCCTTTACGCCATGAACGACCCGAACCTGAAGGGGCTTTCGGAGTCGCAGAAGGAGATGCTCACCAAGTTCCACAAGCTCTTCTTCTTCTATCTCCCGAGGATATGCAACCACTGCCTTAACCCGGCGTGCGTCGCCTCCTGCCCTTCAGGAGCCATCTACAAGAGGGGCGAGGACGGCATAGTCCTTATCGATCAGGACACATGCCGCGCGTGGAGGTTCTGCGTAAGCGCCTGCCCGTACAAGAAGCCCTATTACAACTGGGCGAACGGCAAGAGCGAGAAGTGCATATTCTGCTATCCGAGGACGGAGACGGGACAGCCCAACGCCTGCGCCCACTCCTGCACTGGAAGGATCAGGTTCGTCGGGGTTCTCCTGTACGACGCCGACAGGATAGAAGAGACGGCGAAAACCCCGGACGAGAGGCTCGTTGAGGCGATGAGGGAAATAGTGCTCGACCCCAACGACCCGAGGGTCATAGCGGAAGCGAAGAAGGCAGGTATCGACGAGAACTGGATGCTTGCGGCCCAGCAGTCCCCCGCATACAACCTCTTCAAGAAGTGGAGGATATCGATGCCGAACCATCCTGAGTTCAGGACGGTGCCGATGAACTTCTACGTGCCCCCGCTTTCCCCGATTTTCCATCAGGCTAAGTCCGATAGCGGCGGCATGTTCGACCCCGAATCA
>JAUSLB010000318.1 GCA_030646655.1 Deltaproteobacteria bacterium
TTCATACGCATCTTCAGCCCTCTTTAAATGTTTTTATTAAGCGATTTATAAATATAGCATTGCAAATATAGCACAAAATGAGGAGTTTTGTTGTCTTTATAATTTTTTACCCCCTCCTCTCAAACGGGTCAGGATGGATTATCCCTTGTATCCGATCTATCTGTCCGCTTGGGCGCGGTTAAGGACATTTGGTTGTTGAATTCTTTATCCGATTTTATTAAGATTGTCAAATGAAGCCCCTTTATGAAAAGAAAAAATACGCAGATAAAAATAAAAAGGTCATTTTAATATCGAATGACGACGGCATCCGCTCAGAGGGGATAAAGTCCCTCGCCAAGGCCTTAAACAGGGTTGGGACCGTCTATGTGGTAGCCCCTGACAGGGAGAGGAGCGCGGCGAGCCACTCCCTTACCCTCCACCGGCCTTTGAGGGTCGAGGAGGTCGGCCCCCGGATGTTCTCTGTCGACGGCACGCCCACTGACTGCGTTACCCTTGCCGTGAACGGCATCCTGCCGGTAAGGCCCGATATCGTGGTATCGGGGATAAACAAGGGGGGCAACCTCGGGGAGGACGTATCTTACTCAGGGACCGTCTCAGCCGCCATGGAAGGGACGCTCCTCGGTATCCCGTCCATAGCCGTCTCACTGGTGTCGAGGGATAACTTCGATTTCAGGCCCGCCGCGAGGTTCAGCGCTAAGCTCGTAAGGCACATATTCAAAAAGGGGCTTCCCAAGGACACCTTATTGAATGTGAACGTGCCTGCGGTAAAGAACATAAAAGGATATAAGATAACGACTCAGGGGAAGCGTTTCTTTAGCGATGCCGTCGTAGAGAAGGTCGACCCGAGGGGGAAAAAATACTACTGGATAGGCGGCGACATGGAGAGGTGGGAGGGAGGAAAGGACGCTGATTTTTACGCCGTAGGCAAGGGGTATATCTCGATAACCCCCATTCACCTCGACATGACTAACTACATATCTATTAACGAGCTGCAGCGCTGGAATATAAGATAAGGGATTTCAATGAGCATCAAGGTAAAAAGGGACATATACGGCAGGATGCGCCAGCTTATGCTCGACACCCAGCTCATCCCCCGTGGCATAAGCCGCAATGAGGTCCTCCACGCCATGTCAACCGTTCCGAGGCATCTTTTCGTGGAAGAAGGGCTCTATGCGCAGGCGTATAACGATTACCCCCTGCCCATAGGCGAGAAGCAGACTATCTCCCAGCCCTATATGGTCGCGCTTATGACAGAGTCCCTCGGGCTTACGGGCGCGGAGAAAGTCCTTGAGATAGGCACAGGCTCAGGCTACCAGAGCGCCATACTCTCGATGCTCTCTCAAAAGGTCTATTCGATCGAAAGGATCTCCTCGATAGCCGCGAGGGCGCGCAGAACCCTCGATAGCCTCCACTGCTCGAATGTGATCATAAGGGTAGGGGACGGCACATTGGGGTGGCTTGAGGAGGCGCCGTTTGACGCGATAATAGCGGCCGCCGCCTCGCCGCAGGTCCCGGAGGCTTACATAGCCCAGCTTAAAGAAGGGGGCCGCCTTGTGATGCCAGTAGGGGTTGAGGACTCCCAGAAGCTTCTGAAGATAACGAAAAAACATGGTAAGGCCATGACCGAGAGCCTCGGCGAGTGCAGGTTCGTAAAGCTCATCGGCAAGTACGGCTGGCAGATGGAGAAAAGGGAGCTATTTCAGTAAACCCCCTTTCCGTAATCGTATTTACTTTCCCGCGCCCTTTCGATAAAATATCCTCTCAAAACCTTCTCGATTCCAATCAGGAAAAATGAATAAGACCGTTATAGGGATTATCGGCTGCGGGCTCGAGGACCCTTCTTTAAATGCGAAGGCTGAAGCCGTAGGCGCGCTCATAGCAAAGGCAGGCTGCGCGCTAGTAAACGGCGGGCTCGGAGGGGTTATGAGGGCCTCGGCAAAGGGATGTAAAGAGAGCGGCGGCTTGACTGTCGGGCTCCTGCCGGGCACTGACCCGAAAGAGGCCAATCCCTATATTGACATACCCATACCAACCGGTATGGGAGAGATGAGGAACATGCTCATAATCAGGGCCTCGTCAGCCGTCATCGCCATTGGCGGAGGGTACGGGACTCTATCAGAGATAGGCTTCGCGCTTAAGACCTCCAAGCCCGTTATAGGCCTTTGCCTTGATACATGGGATATTTCGGAGGAAATAAAAAAGACCTCTTCGCCTGAGGAGGCCGTAAAGGCCGCGCTCGATTCTATTCAGTAAGCATTCTTTTGCCGGATGTATGTATGCTAAAGAGGTATCCATTATTCCTGCTCCTTATGATTTTGTCCGGCTGCTTCGGGGGCAGGGGCGTTTACCATACTATCGGGCGGGGCGAGACCCTCTGGAGGATAAGCAGGACATACAGGGTCGATATTCAGGAGGTCGCCGAGATAAATAACATAAAAGACCCTACCGAGATCGAGGCGGGCAAAAGGATATTCATCC
This sequence comes from Deltaproteobacteria bacterium, assembly GCA_030646655.1. Taxonomy (GTDB): domain Bacteria; phylum Desulfobacterota; class GWC2-55-46; order GWC2-55-46; family GWC2-55-46; genus JACRCL01. The sequence goes on from JAUSLB010000318.1 coordinate 2,479, forward strand.
CTGGCGTATCAAGGGTAAGGAAGGTCGTCCCGTACAAAGGCATTCCCGGCGAAAAGGAGAAAGAAGATAAGATAGTAATCGAGCGGGACAGGTTCTCATGGCCTGTCAGGGGCGAGCTCATCTCGCAGTTCGGGTTGAGGGACGGTTCCCGCCACGACGGGATAGACATAAAGGCTGAAGAGGGCACCCTGATAAAGGCGGCTGATAAAGGCGAGGCTATTTATGTAAATTCCGGCATGAGGGGCTACGGGAATATAATAATCTTAAAACATAAAGATGATTTTTATACAGTCTATGCTCACAATAAGGAAAACCTTGTAAAAACAGGTGAAAACGTGGAAAAGGGGGCTGTAATAGGGAGCGTGGGGGATTCGGGCAACGCCGACGGATGCCATCTTCACTTCGAGGTGAGGCAGGGCAAAAATAAGAGGAACCCTCTTTTCTTCTTGCCATAGCCGCTTTTTTGTAGTAAAAACAAATGTAATCCCAAAAAAAGTCGCAGCTTTGATCTCGCTTCTCGAAATAAAGGAAGCACATGAGAAAGCTGAACGAAAGCAATGCTGATTTAACCTTCATCGGGAGATTTAGCCGCGCTGAAGATAGAGAGCCCTGCCAGAGCCCTTCAACAGATTCTTTAAAGTTTTACTTCACGTCCATCAAGCGATACTCGCTCCTTACAGCCAAAGACGAAAAACAGCTCGCCAAGAGGATAGCCCGTGGCGATATAGCCGCACGGCAGAAGATGATAGAGTCGAACTTGAGGCTCGTCGTCAATATCGCGAAGAAATACCTTAACAGGGGCTTCCCGTTTCAGGACCTCATTGAGGAAGGCAATATCGGGCTTATAAAGTCAGCCGAGCGGTTCAAGGCCGCCAAGGGCTGCAAGTTCTCGACATACGCCACCTACTGGATAAAGCAGTCGATAGAGCGGGCCATAGCGAATCAGGCGAATGTTGTGAGGCTCCCTATACACATTTCCGCCGACATCTCGAAGATATCGAGGGCGTCAAGGGAGCTTATGATGACGCTCAACAGGGAGCCGAACTTCGGGGAGCTTGCCGAGAGGACCGGGCTTTCGGGCAGGTATGTGAAAAAGCTAGACATAATAAGCAAAAAAAGTTATTCACTCGAAGCATTTCTCCCCGACGGGAGCGACCAGTCCCTCCTCGACAGGTTAGAGGACAATACATACCCGGCGCCCTTCGAGCTTATCGATCTGGCGCGCAGGTCCGATAAGATCAATAACTGGCTTTCCCGCCTTGAGGAGAACGAGAGGGCGATAATAAGGCTCAGGTTCGGGATCGGCTGCAAGGCCCCGAAGACGCTCGAGGAGATAGGGATATCTTACGGCGTCACAAGGGAACGGGTAAGGCAGATAGAGGTGAAGGCCCTCTATAAATTAAAGAAGATATTGGAGCACGATAATATAGCGTCTTTGGACGCCGTGTGATAATATATTCGATGCCGGTTCCGCTTTAAAGATTTTGTAAAAAACTTGCCTGCGGTAAAATCGGGCTGAAAAGGCGAAAGTCCTTTTCAGCCTTATAAATTAAGGACAACAGTGGAGAAAAGAATGATAGATGATCTGAGGCGATCCATCAGGGATGTTCCGGACTTCCCGAAAAAGGGTATCATTTTTAAGGATATTACAACTCTTTGCAAGGAGCCCGCGCTATTCCAGAGGATGGTTGACCTCCTCGGCTATAGATACATCGGCAAGGGCATTGACCTTGTGGTGGGGATAGAGGCGCGCGGCTTCGTGGTCGGCGCCGCGTTGGCGTATAAGCTCGGCGCAGGGGTTGTGCTCGTAAGAAAACCCGGGAAGCTCCCCCATAAGACCCACAAGGCGAGCTACACGCTTGAGTACGGCAAGGACTCCCTTGAGATACATCAGGACGCCATAGAGAAGGGGCAGAAAGTGGTCATAGCCGACGATCTTCTTGCTACAGGCGGGACGGCCGGGGCTGTGGCGAGCCTTGTAAAAGACATGGGCGGAAATATCATCGAGTGCTCGTTCATAGTCGAGCTTGAGGAGCTTAAGGGCAGGGAAAAGCTCCGGCCGCATCCGGTATTCTCCCTTATCAAATATTAGCTCTAATGTTTGTTTTTAAGCAGGGCGGGCTTTTGTGCCTGCCCTGCTTTTTTATTAGGGCGGGCAGCGAACTTAGGGGGCTTCAGCCGTGGCTGAAGGCTGCGTCGGGCCGTTCATTTTTGCAGGATAGCAAAAATAACATTTTGCGCGCAGCGCAAAACCCGAAGGGTCGAGTCCCCCAAACATTGGGAAGGGAGACGAGATCCACCCTATGCCCGGAAGCAACCATGACGCAAAAAGGTTTTTTGGCTTACAGAGATTATTGCCTAACAGGATGCTGAAAAAGTCCCAAAGTTGTCATTCTGAGGAGCCGAAGGCGACGAAGAATCTCGTAACTTGTTGATTCCATTAGCTCCGAGATTCTTTGCTACGCTCAGAATGACAGGCTAAAATAGTTTTTCAACAGCCTGCTAATTTAAAATGGCCCCTTACATCCCCTTAACAGCCCTCATAATCGTCCTCGCCCTGATAGCCGTAAGACACCTCGGCAATATAAGGCTCCATATCTGGCAGATAATGCTCATCGGGGCCACAGCTGTCCTGATAACCGGCTCTATAAGGCCCACTGACGCCCTCGGCTCCATAAATATCGATGTCATGCTGTTCCTCTTCGGCATATTCGTGGTAGGAGAGGCTCTCGTCGAGAGCCGGTATCTCCACCATATATCCTACTCACTTTTTAAGGGGGCGAGGGATACGGATTCCCTTATACTCCTCATCCTCTTCGTGATGGGCTTTTTCTCCGCCTTCCTGATGAACGATACCGTTGCTATAATCGGTACGCCTTTGGTAATTTTCTTTGCCGAAAAGCATAAGATTTCATCTAAACTTCTGCTCCTATCCCTTTGTTTTGCCGTTACTTTAGGGAGTGTGGCAAGCCCCATAGGAAACCCTCAGAACCTTTTAATCGCTATTGGAGGCCCTGTAGCCGACCCGTTCATCACATTCATTAAATACCTTGCCGTCCCGACGATTCTGAACCTCTTCCTCGCGTATTTCGTGTTAAAAGTCTTTTACAAAGGCCACTTCCATAATAATGCGCTCGATAATGTCCGGGAGCCGGTTAAGGACCATAAACTCGCGTTCCTCTCAAAGGCAGCCCTCGTTATCATATTCGCCCTCGTAATAATTAAAATAGCGGCGATCTTTTT
>JAUSLB010000004.1 GCA_030646655.1 Deltaproteobacteria bacterium
TAAGCTTAAAAGGCATATGAGGATGGTGTCTGTCGTTACCGGAGTTTTCCTCGTCATAACTGGGGTCTTGATTTTTTCCAATTCTCTTGGTATCATAGCTGCGTATATAAATAACCTGATCCCGAGCATAAGTTAGAAACGGCGGTGCCCATGACAAAGCTCTTGGTTGAGGTCTACGGCAGAAAGAACTGCTCTCTTTGCAAATACCCCAAGGACTGCGCTCTCTGCAAGCAGGTAAAGGACATAATAGACAAGGTCGGCGCGGAGATCCCCTTCGAGTTCAAGGAGGTCGACATAGACCTGAACGAGGACCTGCTGAGAAGGTATAACGACGACATCCCCACCATATTCATAAACGGCAAAAAGGCCTTCAAATACAAGGTCGATGAGTGTGAGTTCAGGAAAAAGGTTAGAAAAGAGCTTATTAAAGCAGGCATTGAGAGGCTCTGGCAAAAAAAACAGCATTACAGCTAAGACTCCTTTTTGGAAAAACCCCAAAAAACCCTTTCAGAACCTCGGATCCATAAACACTTCAATATGCCTCCACCGATGCGGCGCCTGTTATTTTAGGCATCGTATAAAAGGCTCTAAGGCGCGCTCTGATAACCGAAGAGCCTGCACTCCTTGCTTTTTAAGCTGAAATTCGTTATATTTTTAAGGCTGTGCCTTCCGGGCGGCTTTTTTAAAATTTCAGGTTATACAAATATTTACCACTGTTAAAAAAACCTATGTTCAAGCTGACCAGAGCAAAAAAGCTCCTTATATCCGTCATGCTGGCCCTCTCGGCCTTTGTCCCCTCGACAGGCTTTTGCGAGGACGCGAGGATCGACGATGTGAAGGTGTCGTGGACGCCGAACCTCAAGGCCTCCTTTCAGGTAAAAGACGCCTTTACAAAGGATATCGAAGAGGCGATAAAGAGCGGGATGCCGACTTCGTTTACCTTCATAATCGAGCTCGAGCGGGTGAACACGGTCTGGTTCAACGAAGAGGTCGGAAGGTGGGAGTTCAAGCACACGGTCAAATACGACACCCTCAAAGAGGAGTACGAGATAAGCCTCGATGAGACGGGCGAGAAGGGCATAAGGACAAAGGACATCAACGAGATGAAAACGCTCATGGTCACCGGCAACTCCATCTCCATAACTCCCGCGCACCTTATCCCGGGCGCGGAGTACGAGCTTAGGATCATGGCGGAGCTGCGCACTACCGAGCTTCCTTTCCTCCTCAATTACATGCTCTTTTTCGTGAAGATCTGGGACTTTGAGACAGGCTGGTACTCCTACAGTTTCAGGCCTTAGGCAGGACGCTATGAGCGAGACCCAGCGGTTAGAGGCGGAACAGAAGAGGCGGCGCAGAGAGCTCTTTATAATAGCCGCGGTAATACCTGTTGTGGTTCTCCTTACCTATTTCGAGTCCCACATCTCGATAGTAAGCGGCGATATCCCGATCGCCACAAACATCTTCATCCTCGGCCTCATAAACCTCAACATAATACTCCTTATCCTCCTCATCTTCCTCGTGCTGAGGAATACGGTAAAGCTCTACATGGAGAGGCAGAGGAAGGTCGTGGGCTCAAAGCTCATGACAAAGCTGGTCTCTTCTTTTATTTTGCTCACCATAGTGCCGACGTTCCTTCTTTTCTTCGTGGTCATAGGCTTCATAAATAAATCCATAGACGGCTGGTTCGGGATAAAGATAGAGGACTCTTTGCAGGGTTCCCTCGTGCTCGCCCAGAACTATTACAGGGACATGACAGAGAGGGTGGCGTCCTCATCAAGGGCGATAGCCCTGGCGGCCGACAAGGAAGGGTTCAACGGGGATGAGGACAGGTTCAGGAACTTCGTCGAGCTTAAGATGGCGGAGAACGATTTCTCCACGATCGAGGTCTTCTCCGCCGACGGCAGGAGGGTCATATACTCCATTTCAGCGAAGGTAAGCAGGGGCATGGTCCCGGACATCGACAGCGATCCGGTATTAAAGGCGTTGAACGGGGAGGCCTCCAGCTTCGTCCAGACCATGCAGATAGGCGATGTGGTGAGGGGCGCATCCCCCATACCGTCTGTCGTAAACCCGGATAAGGCCGGAGGGGCGATAGTCATAAGCTACTATGTCCCGAGGAGCCTGACCGAGAAGATGAAGGAGATATCCGCGGCCTTCGAGGGGTATAAGCAGCTTAAGCTCCTTAAAAACCCGGTTAAGGCGAGCTACTTTACCATACTCCTCATAATAACCCTCTTGATAGTATTCTTCTCAATCTGGATAGGGAGATACCTGGCCAAAGAGATAACGGTGCCCATCCACGAGCTCGCGGAAGGCACCCACGAGGTGGCGAGCGGCAACCTCGATTACAGGATAAACGTCGATTCAAAGGACGAGATAGGCCTCCTCGTGAAATCCTTTAACAGGATGACGGAGGACCTGAAGGCGGGAAAGACCAAGCTCGAGTCCGCGAACCTTGATCTAAGGCGCACGAACACGGAGCTTGAGCAGAGGAGGCGCTATATCGAGATAGTCCTCGGCAACGTCCCCGCAGGCGTCATCTCGATAGACAAGCTCGGAAAGATAGTCTCTTTAAACAGGGTCGGGGCGGAGATACTCGGCACTGACGAGGACTACGCGCTCGGGAAGAACTACCGGGAGGTCTTGAGGCCCTCGGACAGGGAGGTCTTCAGGGAGATGATCCGCGAGATGAACGAGATGGGCGCGGAGAGCCTCGAGAGGCAGATGAGGGTGGAGGTGCAGGATAAGATAATGACGGTGCTCGTGAACCTCAACGCCTTGAAGGACGAGGCGGGCAACTACCTCGGCATGGTCGCGGTCTTGGACGACCTTACGCACCTTTTAAAGACCCAGAGGATGTCCGCGTGGAAGGAGGTGGCAAGGAGGATCGCCCACGAGATCAAGAACCCGCTTACCCCCATAAAGCTTTCCGCCCAGAGGCTCAGGAAAAAATATTTAGATAAGTTCCCGGGCGACGACAGCGTCTTTGACGAGTGCACCACTACCATCATAAAGCAGGTCGATGAGCTGAAAACGCTGGTGAACGAGTTCTCAAGCTTCGCGAGGATGCCCGCATCGAACCCGAGCCCCAACGACTTGAACCAGATAGTGAACGAGACGGTTGCCTTATATAAATCGGGCCAGAGGAACATAAAGTTCGAATCCTCGATCGACGCGAGGCTCCCGATACTTGAGATAGACAGGAACCAGATAAAGAGGGTGCTGATAAACCTAATCGACAACGCCATAGCCGCCGTCGGGGACGAGGGAGAGGTGAGGGTGGAGACCCTCTTTGTGGAGGATCTGCTGCTCGCGAGGCTTGAGGTCATTGATAACGGCAGCGGCGTCCCGGCCGAGGTGAAGCAGAAGCTCTTTGAGCCGTACTTCTCGACAAAGAGGACCGGCACGGGGCTCGGGCTTGCCATAGTGAGCAACATCATCGCGGACCATAACGGCTATATAAGGGTAAAAGATAATGTTCCAAAAGGCACCCGGTTTGTAATAGAATTGCCCATAAAGGCCATTGGCATATGAAGACGATACTCATTGTTGACGACGAGAAAGACATAAGGGAGGCTCTCGAAGGGGTCTTTAAGGACGAGGGCTACGGGGTCACTGTCGCCGGGAGCGCCGAGGAGGCCTTGAAGAAGCTGGAGGCATGGGCGCCTGAGATAATGCTCCTCGACATCTGGCTGCCGGGAATAGACGGGATAGACGCGCTTAAGGAGATAAAGGGGAGATACCCGAACCTGCCGGTCATAATGATATCAGGCCACGCCAATATCGAGACGGCGGTTAAGACGACCAAGCTCGGGGCGTATGATTTCATAGAAAAGCCGCTCTCGCTCGATAAGGTGATACTTACCGTAGAGCACGCCCTTGAGCATAAAAGGCTTACCGAGGAGAACAGCGCTCTAAGGCTGAAGGCTCAGGCGAAGTACGAGATAATCGGGAAATCGAAGATTATACAGGCATTAAAGAGCGATATCACGAGGGTCGCGCCCGCAAACAGCTGGGTCTTGATAACCGGCGAGAACGGGACGGGCAAAGAGTTCGTCGCGAGGAACATACACCTTTTCTCCAACAGGTCCGGCAGGCCCTTTATTGAGGTCAACTGCGCCGCGATACCCGAGGAGCTTATCGAGAGCGAGCTGTTCGGCCACGAGAGGGGGGCCTTCACGAGCGCCGTGGCGCAGAGGAAGGGCAAGTTCGATCTGGCCGACAAGGGGACGATATTCCTTGACGAGATAGGGGATATGAGCCTCAAGACTCAGGCGAAGATATTAAGGATACTTCAGGAGCAGAGCTTCGAGAGGGTAGGGGGCACCGAGCAGATAAAGGTCGATGTGCGGGTGATAGCGGCCACCAATAAGAACCTGAAGGAGCAGATCGTAAAAGGCACTTTCAGGGAGGACTTATACTACAGGCTCAATGTCATCCCCTTCCAGGTCCCGCCTTTAAGGGAGAGGGTCGAGGATATAACGCTGTTTATCGAGTATTTCCTAAGGGAGTTCTCAAGAGAGACGGCGAGGGAAGTGCTTACGGTGAATAAAGACGCGCTAACGATACTCGTCAATTACGAATGGCCGGGCAATGTCAGGGAGCTTAAGAACCTGATCGAGCGGCTCGTCATAATGACGCCCTCGAATGTGATTACCTCTGACGACATCCCCTCGTATATAAAAGGCGCGACACCGGTCCAGCCGAAGAACCTCTTCAGGTCAACCCTCCTTAAAGAGGCAAGGAGGGACTTCGAGAGGGAGTTCATCTCAAGGAAGCTTAAGGAGTTCGGGGGCAATATCGCGAAGACCGCCGAGGCGATAGGGATAGAAAGGAGCCACCTCTACAGGAAGATAAAGAGCTACGGCATAGAGCACGAGAACCTCGCGCTCTAACAGGATGCTGAAAAAGTCCCTCCTAGACTTTTTCAGCCACGATTTGGCCGGAGTGAATCCGGCCAAATCTTACAAATTGCCCGGCTTTTCGGTCTCGCAATTTGGCAATCCTTCCATGGATTGCCTATATGGCAGGGACGGGCTTTTTCAACATCTGATGGAAAAAAACGGAGGGGAATCGTGAGCTCGATAAAAAGCGTCTGCGCCATAATCATTCTGGCGCTGTTTGTTTTTCTGCCTAAAAATTCCGAAGCAAAAGGAGCCAAAAATATGGAAGAGAAAAAAGCGCCCCGCGCGATTATCGAGACCAAATACGGGGAGATAGAGATAAAATTTTATCCTGACGCGGCGCCAGGGCATGTCGAGAACTTCACAACGCTTGCCAAGCAGGGATTTTACGACGGCACTATCTTCCACAGGGTAATACCCGGCTTTATGATACAGGGCGGCGACCCGAACACAAAGGGCCCTGACAAATCGACCTACGGCATGGGCGGGCCCGGCGGCAATGTGAAGGCGGAGTTCAGCAAGATCCCTCACAAGAGGGGGATAGTATCGATGGCGAGGTCGCAGGACCCTGACAGCGCGGGCTCGCAGTTCTTCATAGTCGTCAAGGACTCCAACTTCCTCGACGGGCAATATACCGTCTTCGGCGAGGTGGTAATGGGCATGGAGGCGGTGGATAAGATAGTAAGCCTCCCCCGGAACATGAAGGACCTGCCGAACGAGCGGGTAGATATGAAGGTCAAGGTGATGGAGTAGATGAAAAAAAGCCCCGGAAACGGGGCTTTTTTTATGGCCTCTTATGAGATTTAAAATCAATGAGCAGAATTGTTTGGTTTAGTTCTTAACACAACCTACGAGGCTGGACGGGTTAGAGTCAAACAAAAGACGAAAGTAGGCGCATAGATGGATTGGACGCCATTAATTACCAGTCTTGGTAGCTCTGCGGTTCTTTTTGCTTTGCTATCTTTCCTTGCAAAGAAATGGATTGGATCTCGAATTGAGCAGTCCGTTAAGCACGAATATGCCAAGAAGCTCGAAGAACACAAGGCACAACTCCAGGCACAGGTGAACCGATCCGTTGAGGAGATGAAGGCTGAATTTAAGGAGGCTATTGACCAAAAGGCAACCGACAAGGCTCTTTTCGCCAAGTTCATGGATACGCTCCCTTCTTCTGGCAGTATCGAGTTCCTTAAGACTTTTGATATGGGATTTGGTTCCTTCGAAACTGAG
>JAUSLB010000007.1 GCA_030646655.1 Deltaproteobacteria bacterium
CAAGGTGCTCCCGCGCCCTGTCCGTAAGCGTTATCCCGGCATTTTTCTCCTTAAGGAGCCTCTTTAAGAGCCCTATCTGGATATCCACGATATTCTTCATGTGCTCCTCTGTGAGAGGATGAAAAATGATTATATCGTCTATGCGGTTAAGGAACTCGGGCTTGAAGGTCGCCCTTAAGGTCTCCATCACCCTGTTACTAATCTCCTCGTAGTCCTTTTCGCCAAGCTCCGTTATATACTGGCTCCCGATGTTGGATGTCATTATGATAACCGTATTCTTAAAGTCTATGGTCCTGCCGTGGCCGTCGGTAAGCCTGCCGTCATCGAGTATCTGAAGGAGCAGGTTAAATACCTCAGGGTGGGCCTTCTCTATCTCGTCGAAAAGCACCACCGTATAAGGCTTTCTTCTTACGGCCTCAGTCAGGTAGCCCCCCTCCTCGTAGCCCACATAGCCGGGGGGAGCCCCGATAAGGCGCGCCACGGAGTGCTTCTCCATAAACTCGCTCATGTCTATCCTTACCATTGCCCGCTCGTCGTCAAAGAGGAACTCCGCCAATGCCCTCGCCGTCTCGGTCTTGCCGACGCCTGTTGGGCCGAGGAATATGAAAGAGCCTATGGGCCTGTTTACGTCCTGCAACCCTGCGCGCGCCCTCCTTACGGCGTTCGATACCGCGCGGAGCGCTTCGTCCTGCCCGATGACCCGCCTTTTAAGCGAGTCCTCCATCTTTAACAGCTTCGCCCTCTCTCCCTCCATCATCCTTGATACGGGTATTCCGGTCCAGCGCGACACTATCTGGGCGATGTCCTCGTCGTCGACCTCTTCCTTGAGCATCCTTTTCGAGCCCTGAAGCTCTGAAAGCCTTTTCCGGCCGGCCTCCAACGCCTTTTGCAGTTCGGAGAGCCTTCCGTACTTAAGCTCGGCCGCTCTTCCGAGCTCGCCGAGCCTCTCCGCCTGCGCGGCCTGCGTCTTTACCTCTTCTATCTTCTTTTTCGTCTCCCTTATACTGCCGATAACCTCTTTTTCATGCTGCCAGTGGAGCTTTAAGGCGCTGCTCTCTTCCTTTAGGTCAGCAAGCTCCTTTTCGATCTTCTCTAACCTGTCGAGGGAGGCCCTGTCCGTCTCTTTCAAGAGGGCCTGCTTTTCTATCTCGAGCTGGATTATCCTCCTTTCGATCTCGTCTATCTCCGTGGGCATGGAGTCTATCTCGATCCTCAGGCGCGATGCCGCCTCGTCTATTAAATCGATCGCCTTGTCAGGCAGGAACCTGTCAGAGATATACCTCTTGGAAAGGGTCGCGGCCGCTACTATCGCTGCGTCCGCTATCCTCACCCCGTGATGTATCTCGTATCTTTCCTTGAGTCCCCGTAAGATAGCGATCGTATCCTCGACCGAAGGCTCCCCGACCATTATCGGCTGGAACCTCCTCTCCAAGGCCGCGTCCTTCTCTATATACTTCCTGTACTCGTCTATTGTAGTCGCGCCAACGCACCGCAGCTCGCCCCTCGCAAGGGCGGGCTTGAGCATGTTGGAGGCGTCTATGGCGCCCTCGGCAGCGCCTGCGCCCACAAGGGTATGGAGCTCGTCTATAAATATGATTATCTCGCCTCCCGCATCCGTAATCTCTCTTAGGAGGGCCTTTAGCCTGTCCTCGAACTCTCCCCTGTATTTTGTGCCTGCTATCAGAGCGCCGAGGTCAAGGGCAAGGAGCCTTTTATTTTTAAGGGTCTCTGGCACGTCTCCGCCTACTATCCTCTGGGCGAGCCCCTCGACTATGGCGGTCTTTCCTACCCCGGCCTCGCCTATGAGGACGGGGTTATTCTTTGTCCGTCTCGACAAGACCTGTATGACCCTCCTTATCTCGTCGTCCCTTCCGATCACCGGGTCAAGTTTATTGCTTCTGGCGAGCTCTACCAGATCGCGCGTATATTTCGAGGCCGCCTGATACTTCTCCTCGGGCATCTGGTCTGTCACCCTCTGAGTGCCCCTTATAGCTGTCATGGCCTTTAGTATCGTATCTTTCGTAACCCCGTGCGAGGCGAGTATCCTTGAGGCCTCTATCCCCTTTGCCTCCGCTACGGCGAGGAGGAGATGCTCTACGGATACGAACTCGTCCTTCATCTCCCTTGCTTCCTTTAGGGCCGCGTCGAGGACGGATTTTAAGGCAGGGGAGAGATAGGTCTCCGCCGTGGCGCCATAGACCTTAGGGACCTTTTTGGCCGCATCCTGCAGTTGGGTCTTAATGAGCCTTATATTAACGCCTATCCGCTGGAGTATCGGGGCTACAATCCCGCCCTCCTGCTCCAATAAAACGAGCAGAAGCTGCTCAACAGAGACCTCCTGCTGCTCGTTGGCCTCTGTGCGGGACTGGGCCTCCTGAAGGGCCTCCTGCGATTTGATGGTGAATTTATCGAGCCTCATGGGATTGGGGTCTCCTTGCAACCGTAATCGGTTGTCAGCGAAAGACTACATTTAAATTCAATTACCCCGCCATAAATGGCGGGGATTGTCGGCAAGGTAATTGCTTTTATATTGCTCGGCTTTGACCCGCCCTTAAAAGGGCGGGATTCCGCCGGGCACCCGATTGAAAATCCATGCTTTTCTTATAATTTATGCCCTCGGGAGGGCTTTGTCAAGGAACTGTCCCCGAAGCCCTGCTCTATTGCCTTTTATTCCCAAATATTTTATATTAAATGGCAATGATAGAAGAGATTCTGGGAAAGGAAGAATCCGGGGCAGCTAAGGAGCTTTGCTCCCTCGGTTTTGTTGACGGAAAGGCCGCATATAAGAACCTTAAGCTCCTCTCCCAGACCTCTCTTTCCGGCAATCTCGATACAGCTCTCAAGGCCGCCGTCCAGTCCCCCTCGCCTGACGGCGCGCTAAATAACCTTGAGGCCGTTTGCAGGGAGCTCCCGCCTGAGCTCCTTTTAGAATCCCTCAAAGACCCGCAAACCATCCAAAGGCTCGTTATTATCTGCGGCTCATCTTCCTTTCTTTCGAACATAATCTCCCGGAACCCTGATTTTTTCGCCTGGCTCTTCCCCGGAGGAGGGCTCTTCGAGAAAAAAGACGCCTCGATATTAAAAGAAGAGCTGAAAAAGGGCTTAAGCAGGGCCGAGGGCTTCGAGCCTGTGGCAAAGGCCCTCAGGGATTTCAAGCAGAAGGAATACCTGAGGATAGGCGCGAGGGACCTCTTAGGCCTCTCAAGAGTTGAAGAGGTGACGGCAGAGCTCTCTGAGCTTGCCTCCGCATGCCTTGACGAGGCGCTCCAATACTCGATTAAAACCAATAAGGCCCTCTACGGGACGCCTTTATATACTGACGAGGACGGCGCGATAAAAGAGGCCGTGTTCACCGTAATCGGGCTGGGGAAACTCGGCGGAGGAGAGCTTAACTTCTCTTCCGACATAGACATCATCTACATATACTCGTCCGACAAGGGCGAGACGACCGGGGTCGAGGGGAGGAATGATGCGAGCATAAGCCTCCACGCCTTTTTCGTAAAGGCGGCGACGATTCTAAATAAGCTCATATCTAATATTACGGCGGACGGCTTTGTCTTCAGGGTAGACCTTGATCTCCGCCCCGAAGGCAGAAGCGGGGATATGGCGAACTCTCTAAGGAGCGCCGAGATCTATTACGA
>JAUSLB010000015.1 GCA_030646655.1 Deltaproteobacteria bacterium
AAATCCTTTGAAAGTGTGGTTCTTTTAACATTTTTACATAGCTTTAAACATAAGCTCCTTATCTGCCGGGCAAGCAGGGTTCAGCATTGTATTTTTTGTTGGGTCATGACATAAGAAAAATTCCTTAAGTTCAGGATGGACTTTTTCAGCATCCATATAGATTAAAGGGGAAATAGATGAAGATACTCGTGACAGGCGGGGCGGGCTTTATCGGCTCGAACGTAGTTGACGCATACGTAAAGGCGGGCCATGATGTAGCTATCGTCGATAACCTCTCTTCGGGCAAGAGGGAGAACCTAAACCCGAAGGCCCTCTTCCATCAGGTAGATATCCGCTCAGAGGAGCTGAGGGGGCTGATAAAGTCCGAAAGGCCCGATATAATAAACCACCACGCGGCCCAGATATCCGTGCCCGCCTCTGTGGAAAACCCGCTCTATGACGCTGACGTGAACGTTAAGGGGTTTATAAACCTCCTTGAGGCCGCAAGGCTCAATAAAACCAAAAAGGTCGTCTTCATCTCGTCCGGCGGGGCCATATACGGCGAGGCTCAGGAGTACCCCACGACTGAAAAGTACCCTGCACAGCCCCTTTCGCCTTACGCCATAACAAAGTTCGTCTCAGAAAAATACCTCGCCTTCTATAATCACCATTACGGGCTCGATTACACCGTGCTGCGCTATGCAAACGTCTACGGCCCCCGCCAGATCCCGCACGGGGAGGCCGGAGTGGTGGCGATATTCATGGACAGGCTCTTAAATTCAAGCCCCTGCTCTCTTTATCATTTTAAAGACGAGCCGCGCGGCATGACAAGGGACTACTGCTTCGTAGGCGATATCGCGAGGGCGAACCTCATGGCGCTCGATAGGGGGAGCGCTGAGGCCTTTAACATCGGCACAGGGGTAGCCACTCACACAGAAGAGCTGTTTAATCTGATTTACGGTTCCATAAAGAGGGCGCGGGCGATCCCGGATGAGCTTAAATTTCCGCAGAAAGGCCCGGCAAGGGCGGGCGATATAAAAAGGAGCTGTCTGAATATCGAAAAGGCTGGTAAAACCCTCGGCTGGGGGCCTGAGACCGGTTTAAAAGAAGGGATAGAAGAGACCCTTAAATGGCGGCTCAGGAAATAACGATCGAAACCGAAAGGAGCGATATAAAGTGGCTGCAAAGAAGGCTTTGATAACAGGCATCACCGGGCAGGACGGCTCGTATCTTTCCGAGTTCCTCCTGGACAAGGGCTATGAGGTCTACGGCATGGTCAGGAGGTCGTCTGTAGAGAGGTTCGACAGGATCGAGCATATAAAAGACAGGCTCAATCTCATACAGGGGGACCTGACAGACCAGTCCTCGCTCGACGAGGCCATAAAATCGATCCAGCCTGCGGAGGTATATAACCTCGCGGCCCAGTCTTTCGTGCCGACCTCGTGGAACCAGCCTACCCTTACCGCCGAGGTGACGGGCATAGGCACGACAAGGCTCCTTGAGGCGATAAGGAAGATAAAGCCGGATGCGAAATTCTATCAGGCCTCTTCGAGCGAGATGTTCGGCAAGGTGAGGGAGGTGCCTCAGACTGAATTGACCCCCTTCCATCCGAGGAGCCCGTATGGAGTCGCCAAGGTCTATGGCCACTTCATAACGGTCAATTACAGGGAGAGCTACAATATATTCGCCTGCTCAGGGATCCTTTTTAACCACGAATCCCCGAGGAGGGGCCTTGAGTTCGTGACAAGGAAGATTACTCACGGCGCGGCGAGGATAAAGATCGGGCTTGCAAAGGAACTGAGGCTGGGTAACCTGGACGCTAAGAGGGACTGGGGCTTTGCCGGCGATTATGTGAAGGCCATGTGGCTGATGCTCCAGCAGTCCGAGCCTGACGACTATGTCGTGGCAACTGGCCAGACCCACAGCGTAAGGGAGTTCGTCGAACTCGCCTTCGGGTGCGCGGGGCTCGACTGGAAGAAATACGTCGTCATCGACCCCAAGTTCCTAAGGCCCGCCGAGGTGGAGCTCCTCGTCGGCGACCCGGCGAAGGCAAAAAAGAAGCTCGGCTGGAAGCCGGATGTGACCTTCGAGGAGCTTGTTAAGATGATGGTCGAAGGGGATATAAAGGGGCTTAAGGGCAAGTAGCTTTCTTGGGAATTTTTTTAAGGGGCGGCTTTGGATAAGATACTTATAACAGGCGTTGCGGGTTTCGTAGGCTCTCATCTCGCTGAGAGGCTCGGCAAAAGGGGCGAGCTGTGGGGCACCCATCTCGATGACAACCTCCGCAACATCTCCGGCGTAAAAGGGCTCAACCTTATAAAGTGCGACCTCCTTGACGCAAAAGCCGTTCGAGAGGTTATCGAAAAGGTCCGCCCCCGTAAGGTCTTCCACCTCGCGGCGCAGTCTGTCCCTTCAGTATCGTTTACGAACCCTGCAGAGACACTAAAGGTGAATATCTTTTCTACCTTAAACCTTTTCGAGGCGATGATCGAATCAGCCCCTGACGCATTGATATTGAATGTCGGGTCAGGAGATGAGTACGGGGATGTAGAAGAAAAGGACCTGCCTTTAAAGGAGACGGCGCCCTTGAGGCCCATTAACCCCTATGCCGTAAGCAAGGTCGCGCAGGACCTCCTCGCGTTCCAGTACTGGAAGAGCAAGGGGCTTAAGGCCGTCCGCTGCCGGCCCTTCAACCACTTCGGCCCGAGGCAGTCGGATGTTTTCGTAACTGCGGCCTTCGCGAAACAGATAGCCGAGATCGAGGCGGGGATAAAGAAAGACAAGGTTATAAACACGGGGAACCTCGAGGCGTCAAAGGACTTCCTCGATGTGCGCGACGTGGTCTCGGCCTACGAGCTCCTTATCGACAAGGGCGAGAGCGGCTCA
>JAUSLB010000021.1 GCA_030646655.1 Deltaproteobacteria bacterium
AGGGCTCAAGGCAGGTTTTATTAAAAAAGAGGACGAATAAGCACCTTTTCATTACAGCCCGGGGCACAAAGATGACCCGGCAGAACTTCTGGGTCATTATCAAGAAAGCGGCGCTCAAGGCCGGCATAGACACCAAAAAGATCAAGCCGCACATAATACGCCACTCCTTCGCTACGCATCTGCTTGAGGGCGGGGCTGACCTGCGCCTCGTTCAGGAGATGCTCGGGCACGCGGACATATCAACCACACAGATTTACACCCATATAACGAACGAGAGGCTTAAGCTGCTGCACAAGAAAAGCCATCCGAGAGGGTAACCACCGAGACTAAATCCCTGCCAGTCTTTCCGAGGCCCTTCAAAAACGCCGCATATCCTATTAACCCAGCATCATCAGCGGCTCTGTCATTTTCACGGCAGGGGAGAATAACTTTAAAAAACAGGTAATTAGATACTTTCCATAAGACGAAACCTTAAGAACTATATAATTTGACATAATATCCATTATGCGACATGTGGATACGCATTCAGGAGTAGCCTGCTTTGCAGGCTGCGGCTCGGCAGGCGTTCCCTCTTCTGCATGTGCATAGTAGCCTCCAAAAATGACCTATACTAACAGGATGCTGAAAAAGTCCGTCCTAGACTTTTCCAACATCGTGATAGAAAGACACGCAGGATTCAAACACCGCTCTTTTAACCCTAATTGTATGTTTTCTAAGTGTTTTTTTTATCTTTACTCGATTACAATCGCTCCAAAATAAGAATAAAGTTTACAAATTATCCGCCGATAAATATGTATCAGGGCGCATATACTCTTGAAAATGCAGGAAAACCTAATGGTTAATGATCAAAAGGATGTATTAAGGGCCAAGGTCAACGAGCTTGTCAAGATCTCCTCAATCCCCACCGTATTAAAAAAGATAATGGAAATTACGGAGAACGATAACTCATCGGTCTCGGACCTTGAATCCGTGATAGAGCATGATCAGGCGCTTGCCTTACGGGTCGTCGGGATCTCGAACGCGGTCTTCTACGGTTTTCCGAGGAAGATATCGTCGATTTCTCAGGCCATACTCGTCCTCGGGTTCGAGATGGTTAAAGGGCTTGCGATCTCGATGGTCGTTTTTAAGGGGCTCACCGGGGATAAGCGCTGCAACGTGTCTCTTCTCTGGCAGCACTCATTCGAGGTGGCTACGGCGTCAACCCTGATAGTCCAGAGGACAGGGCTTGTAAACAGGGACTCCGCTTTTTTGGCCGGGCTGCTGCACGATATAGGCAGGCCCATCATCTTCCAGCTCTTCGGGAAGAACTACCTCGAGGTCTCGGCCCCGGATACGGCAGGGCTTCTTGTCCTTGAAGAAGAGTCCTTCGGTGCGGCGCACCCTGAGGCAGGGGCATGGTTCGCGGACAAGTGCAAGCTGCCTGAGGACTGCGTTAAGGCTATAAGGTACCATCATAACCCTGAGATTTACCATATCCACGCGGAGGCCGCCGGCAACCCCCTTTCCTCCATCGTCCCCATAGTCTATCTCGCTGATCTGATAGTCTCGGACAGCAATTCCCTTTCCTCAAAGTACACGGTCATCTCGCCTGACCATGCGTATTTCCTGAAATCCCTCAATCTGAATGGAGAGGCCCTCCTTGAAATAAAGGAGACTATGGAGGGGCTTAAGGAAGAGATAAGGGGCTATTACAACTGAACCATGCGGCGCTCTGGGCGCCTTTTGCCTCCTCTAAGACGAAACATCCCTTTTATCCCTATATCATTAAGATTAGCTGTAGAGAAGCTTATCGCCCCTGCCGAGTCAGCGGCAACAAAATCCCTGTTCGCTATTGTGACTCAAACACCGTTCTTCCGAGCGGCCCTTTTTCTATCACAGTATGAGAGGATGTGAAACGGGGCTGGAAGCAGGAGATAATTTTTGGAATCAGGACGAGAGCAGAAGGGCGAAGAGATGTGACAGGCTGAAAAAAAGGAGCCTTCAATCAATTATTACGTTCGTAAGCGTCCTTTTGACATAGTTTATAGACTGTATCTTGCTTATGACGACATCTCCGAGGACCTTGAAGTTCGACGCGGCAACCAGCGCGATAAGGTCATACGGGCCTGTAACGATCCGTGCTTCCTTGACCCCGCCGATCTTCAGGAGGTTATCGAGGACTTCCTTTGATTTGGCGTGCTCGCATTCTATAAAGACATACGCCTCAACAGCCATTTAAAAGACCTCCTCGGCTCGATTGTACATGCCTTCGGGTTTATTATATCAGAAAATCAGCGATGGAATGGAGTAAATCAGGGAAAAAGGTCTTTAAGATGACCCGGAAAAAAATGGCGCCCCCGAGACGATTCGAACGTCCGGCACACGGATTAGGAATCCGTTGCTCTATCCATCTGAGCTACGGGGGCGTAGAGAAAAGGCTGTCTTTTTGAAGGGTTACTGTCCTGAATTAAAGTAATCTATTAAGATACCTGCCCTGCTTTAAGCCTGTTTTAAGGACTTCCTTTTCAGACACGGCCTAAGCTTAAGCGGGGCCCGCAATCCACCAGTGCCTTATCAGGTTGCTTCAAGACGCAACCTGATAGGCAATCCATGAAAGGATTGCCTAATTGCGAGACCGAAAAGTCGAGCAATTTGTAAGGATTGGACGGAGGCAGCCCGGCCAAATCGTGGCTGAAAAAGTCCAGGACGGACTTTTTCAGCATCCTGTTAGATTACCATAATCAATAATATTCTCAGATAAGGCACTTGATGTCAATAATTTTTTTGATAGAAATAGGCTCAAAACTCCCAAGCCACCTCAACACCTATCGTAAAGCCCTTGGTTGACTGGGCGGAATCCGGGCTCTTTACCTCCTCCATACCGTAATTCCCCTGAACGGAGATGCCCGTCCTTAAGGGGTATGTGACATCGACCCCGAGCCAGCTCTTCTTCGTTACTGAGGCGCTGTGGACGCCTGATCTCTCCCCGTCGTACTCAACGCCTATCTGACTTCCGTAATCGCCGTGGTACTGGGCCCTTATAAATAAGTCCTGAGCGTCGCCTCCCATGTGGTGGCCTATGACCCTGCCGTTGAACCTGTAGCCTGTCGTATAGACCCCGTGCTCGTACCAGAGCGGGCCGTATCTTTCGTTACGCGCGGTATTCGCCCACTCGACTCTGAAATCGATATCGGGTATCCAGAAAGGCTCGTTTACGAAAACCCCGTAGAGGTTCGCCCGGCCTGTAGGTGTCTTGGTATGGCCCGATGAGTCCTCCGCGCCCCATTCCGTATAGAGCTTCATGCCGGAGAAGGGGATATATTTATTCTCGTTGGGGTAAACATACGAGGCGTCGATCGAGGCGAGCTGGTCGCCGTTTATGGGAGAGTCAGCGTGGTCGGCGCTGTCCGAGACGAAGAAGACCTCGGTCCATTCA
>JAUSLB010000022.1 GCA_030646655.1 Deltaproteobacteria bacterium
TATAGGAATTGGATAAGCGGGACTTTCCGGTCCCGCCGAATTTTTATAAAAATCCCGGCATGGAAAATCTTCTCGCTCAAATTCTTTTTGCGCCCTGTGTTTGCTTTGGGCATAGGGCTTGGCTCCCTGCGTCCTCCTTCCTCCTCGCTCGCCCCCTAAGGTCGCTGCACCCTATGCCCTTTGGAATTTTCTGAATAATAAAAGAAGCCAGCCGGGATTTTCCCAGTCCCGCCTAAATCCTCGCCAGCACCCCTTTATTAACCTCCCTCACCTTCTCCTTCCCGAAGAGCGCCTCAACGAGCTTGAAGGCGAACTCCATGGCTGTGCCCGGCCCCTGGCTCGTAATGAGGTTACCGTCGGCCACGACCCTATCTTCCGAGACCCGCTCATTTTTTAACTCATCCCTTACCGCCGGGTGGCTCGTGATTTTTCTGCCTTCTATCGCCCCTATCGCCGAAAGGACGATAGGGGCCGCGCATATCGCCGTTATAAGCCCCTTTTTCTTAATCAGCCCCTCTACGGCCTTTTTTACCCGCATATCCTTCTTAAGGTTCTGCGCCCCT
This sequence comes from Deltaproteobacteria bacterium, assembly GCA_030646655.1. Lineage (GTDB taxonomy): Bacteria > Desulfobacterota > GWC2-55-46 > GWC2-55-46 > GWC2-55-46 > JACRCL01. The sequence goes on from JAUSLB010000022.1 coordinate 564, forward strand.
ACAGCCCCGCCGGGTAAGACTATCATGTCGAAATCCGTCCCTTCAACCTCTTCCATGAGTTTGTCCGTAAGCACCTTTACGCGGCTCCTTCCCTCGATAGGGCCCTCTATAGTCCCGGCTACCGTCACCTCGGCCCCGGCCCTCCTCAGGATATCTACCACAGTCAGCGCCTCGATCTCCTCGAACCCAGGCGCGAGCGGCACAAGAACCTTTTTCATACAGCCTCCTTTAGGCATACTCCCCCAAATATACTGGATCATACAGCCGTTTTAAGCCTTGTCAAAAAATTATTCACGCTAACTTGCGCCTCCGCGATTTTGGGTTAAGATTAAACAGGAACACAACCATAAGGAGAACACCCATGTCAAGAGGAGGATTGCACTTCACAAACCGCCTCAAGGGGGAGAAGAGCCCCTATCTCCAGCAGCACGCCTTTAACCCGGTTGACTGGTATCCGTGGTCAGAGGAGGCCTTAAGGCGCGCCAGGGAGGAGGATAAGCCCATAATACTTAGCATCGGGTACTCCACCTGCCACTGGTGCCATGTGATGGAGAGGGAGTCCTTCGAGGACCACGAGGTGGCTAAGATAATGAACGAGAACTTCATCAATATAAAAGTCGACAGGGAGGAGCGCCCGGACCTCGACAGCCTTTATATGAAGGCCGTTCAGGCGATGACAGGGCACGCGGGCTGGCCCCTTACTGTCTTCACGACCCCGGAAGGGGTGCCGTTCTACGGAGGGTCATACTTCCCGCCGGACGACAGCTACGGCCTGCCTTCCTTTAAGAAGGTCCTCATAGCCGTAAGCCTCGCCTACAAGAAGAATAAAAAACAGATAAGCGCCGTCACAAACGATGTGGAGCAGGTTTTAAAGCAGAGGTCGGTAATCTCGCCTGTCGAGCTTAAGGCAGACATATCGGATATCGCATTCGACGCTGCAAGGCTATTCTTCGACCCGGTTAGCGGCGGCTTCGGGAGGGGCACTAAGTTCCCGCACTCGATGTTCCTTAAGTTCCTCCTTAAATTTCATAGGAGGACGGGGCGGAACGAGGCGCTGGAGATCTTAAAAAAGACCCTCTCAAGCATGGCGGCGGGCGGGATATACGACCATATCGGCGGGGGCTTCCACAGATACTCTGTCGATGAGCGCTGGGATATCCCCCACTTCGAGAAGATGCTCTACGACAGCGCCCTCCTCTCGGAGCTGTATACGCTGGGGTTCGAGAAGACCGGGATAGAGTTTTATAAGGACGCCGCGCTGGAGACCTTGGGCTACATGCTAAGGGACTTAAGGGCCGGGGGCGGGGGGTTCTACTCGGCGCAGGACGCTGATGTCAAGGGCGAGGAGGGGGCATATTACCTCTGGGACTATGGCGAGATAAAATCCGCCCTTGGACAGGATGCGGACAAATTAATCGATTATTTCTCAGTTACCGAAGAGGGCAACTACGAAGGCAGGAACATGCTCAGGATAAACCCGAGGAGAAAAGGCCCGGAGACGCCTGTAAGCCCTGAGATGGAAAGATTGAAGGCAGAGCTCTTAAAGATAAGGCAGAACAGGACGCCCCCTGACACTGACCGCAAGGTAATCACGGCATGGAACGGACTTGCCATCATAGCGCTCTGCCGGGCTGGGGAGGCATTTAAGAGGAACGACCTTATCTGGGAGGCCAAGAGGTGCGCGGAGTTCCTCCTTAGCGCGAACAGGGACGATACCGGGAGGGTGTTACGGTATTACCTCGGCGGGAAGACCGATGTGAAGGGCGCCCTTGAGGACTACGGGCTCCTCGGCAGCGCCCTCTTCTCGATATTCGAGGCTACTGGGGAAGGGCGCTGGCTCGATGAGGCAAAGAGGGTGACGGACGGCATGATAGGGCTGTTCTACGACGAATCGAACAACCTTTTCTTCGATACGGGAAAGGATCAGGAAAAGCTCTTCGTAAGGGAGAGGGACCTTTTCGATAACGATATACCTTCGGGAAATTCGGCAGCCGCGGGACTGCTCCTTAAGGCCTCGAGGCTCGCCGATAACAGGCGCTACAGGGAGCTCTCAGAGGGGATAATCCGCTCGGTAGAGGGCATCACCGATGAGCCGCTTTCTTACGGGAATTTCCTGTGCGTCCTTGAGTCTTTCTTAAGCGAAATAGCGCCGGCCGGAAGAGCGCACTGAAATAAGCAGGGTTTACGCTTCTCCTCTTTGGACTGATGGCGCTCCAACCTGACAGATGTCATTTTTAACCCCTTTATTTTATTCACCTTTTTCCCCTTCTCTCTAACCTCCCTTAATCTGACGGTAGTATAATGGAGTTAAGATTAGGGCAGGTTATATAAAACGAAGCTAAACGGTTTTAATTAAGGAGGTAGAAAGATGGATAGAGAAAAAAAGATAGCAAACAGGATATATATCGGCGTAGCCGTATTCTTGACTACGGTGATGCTCGCAGGGGCGGCTTTACTGCAGACCCCCGGCTACTAACAGGTCTATTTAAGGAGGTAAAATGGACAGGGAAAGAAAGATAGCAAACGCGATATACATAGACATAACAGCCCTTTTAACCACAGCCATGCTTGCTGGCGCGGTAATCTTGCCGCACTTGCCTTCAAGCTTCTTCGCGTAAGCTTTAAAAGAGAAGGGAGGGAGGCTATCGCCTCCCTCCCTTTTTTTCTGCGGAATATGTATAAAGATTTTGGAGTAGCAGGCTGTTGAAAAACAGCCTGCTAAGGCAATCCCCATAGTGTGGGGATTGCCTCTGGACGCTCGCCGGCTCACGAAGTGACAAGGCGAGCTATATAAATGAAAGATTCCTTGCCAGCCTGGACGAACTGCCATTCACTCCGGCCGAATCGTTGTTGAAAAAGTCCAGGACGGGGTTTTTCAACATCCTGGTAGAGAGTTCCTGAAGTATGCTACGCCCTCGACAACTCCAGATTATCCTCCTCAATAGCCGACCTTAACCTTTCGAGTATGCCCGGTATGGCTGATATCACCCTGTTCCAGTTGGGTATAAGGGACGCGCCCAAGGGGTTTTCCATTATCGTCTTCGCGGCGCTCGTAATCGCGTTCGTGAAGGCGTCAACCGTCATCGCCTCCTCGTGCCTGTCGAACTTAAGCCCGTTTATGGCCGCGTCCCCCTCGTACCTCATTATCGTATCCTCGGCAAGCTTCAGATAAGTCGCCACAAGGGACTTAAAGAACGCCTCGGAAAAGACCATCCCCTCCGAGGCGAGCGTCCTGAAGAGCGTCTTGGCTATATCTATGCTCATCTTCATAAGCCCTGTAGAGGGGTCTTCTGCGGATAAGTCCTGATGCTTGTGCTCGTAGTTCTCCGAAATATCTACCTGACAGATCCTTTTTGCCGAGTAATTCCTGTATACCTCGCTTAAGACCCCGACCTCAAGCCCCCAGTCCCACGGGATGCGGTTGACCCTGGCGAGGTCTATTACCATGCTGAACTCCCCTGACAGCGGGTACCTGAAACTATCGATGAACTCAAGGAAAGGTTGTCCGCCGACCATCTTCTGCAGGGCGCGGACTATCGGCGTGAGGAAGAGCCTTGTGACCCTGCCGTGGAGCTTATCAGTAACCCTCGCGTAATAGCCTTTGCAAAACACATAGTCAAGCGTAGGGCTCGCCGCCGGGTAGCATAATCTCCCCAATAGGTCGAGGTCGTAGTTTATGATATCGCAGTCGTGGAGGGCTATTATGCGGGACTTGCCGCTGGCGAGCACATACCCGTAGGATGTCCAGGCGGACCTTCCCTTTCCGTCTTGGCCCGCGCTCACGCCGCTCTCATCAAGGGTCTTATATATCTCCCGCAGCCTCCTGCCCTGTGTGTGTATTATCATCACCTCGTGCGGCAGGGCGGACATTATCTCCCTTACATGGCGGAACTCCTCATCGGTTGCCGGGCCGAGCGCGAGGACCACCTCCCTTATGAACCTCGCCCCCTTAAGCTTGTCGATTATCCCTCCCATCGCCTCGCTTACAACATCAGGATAGAGCGCCGGCAGGATTAGCGCTACGGGCCTTAGCCTGCAGTAGAGCTCGAGCTCGGCCATCATCTTCTCTGTCTTGGGCCTGCCGAGCCTGTGAAGGGTCGTGACCATCGCCGGATGGTAGAAATCCGCCATAGTTCCTCCGTTTCGCAGCATCTGCCGGATGTTTAAAGGGTAATTGAGAGACGGCGGGCTGTCAAGCAGCCACGGGAAAGGCGGGGAATAGAAGGCTTAGCCTTTTATCTGGACGGTCTTGACATGGAAAGGCATCTCTATCCCTTCCTGCTTAAACCTTTTGAATATGCGCTTTCTCAGCTCGTTCTGGACGGGTGTCTGGTCGGTGTATTCGGCTACATGGCATACAAGGGTGAACTCAAGCCATGAATCCCCGAAGTTGAAGTTCACCCCCGCGGCAGGCTCCGTAAGCAGGCCTTTTACAGAGCCGGAGGCCTTTACAGCCTCGTCCTTTAATACAGCCTCTACCCTCTCAGGCTCCGTATCAGCGCCTGCCCTCACCTTGACTGTAACGGTCGTCCTTTTCTCGGGCATCGAATAATTCGTTATTATCGACTGGGAGAGCTTGTTGTTGGGGATGATTATTATGTTGTTCGAAAGCTCCCTTATCTTAGTCGTCCTCCATCCGATATCGGCCACATACCCTTCCTCTCCTGTGCTCATCCTTATGTAGTCGCCGAGCTTTATAGACTTTTCGGCGAGTATGTGTATGCCGGCGAAGAGGTTGGAAAGGGTGTCCTGCAACGCGAGCGCGACCGCGAGGCCGCCCACGCCTAATGCCGTAAGTAGCGGGGTTATGGAGAGGCCGAGGCTGTTAAGGACGATGAGGGCGCCTATGGCGAAGATGATGACCCTTATTACGGTGCGCGAAAGGCCCGTCAAAGGCATGCTCAGGGTCGACCTCTCCACCGCGTTCTGGACGGCCCTCGAGCTTATGTTCGCCGCGGCCAATGTCACCGACAGGACTATCAGCACATAGAGGGCAGTGAGCCCGTAGCTCACATACTTCGCGTGGAACGGGGATGAGTCGAGGGCGATATACAGGCTTATGGCGAGCGCCCAAAAGATGGAGGGGTGCCTTACGGAATCGAGGATTATATCGTCGAGCCTTGTCTCCGTCTTTTCAGCCCACCTGTAGAAATATCTGAAGGAGAACTTCCTTATTATAAGTAGGACTGCCGAGGAGATTATAAAAACGGCTGAAAAGACCAAGAACGCCTTAATCGTGCTGGAGTCCGCTGGGATAGATATGACCGGCATCTTTAAGCCTTCCGTATGTAATGAGACGGCCCTGAAATTATATACTTAAAGCTTACCGCGAATCAACCGGATTAGCAGGCTGCTGAAAAAAGTCCATCTGCTTCGTTGGCATCAAAGCTCGTCACTGCGGCGTAGCGGCTAACTACGCCTCATTCCTCGCTTCTCGACGCCTCGCATCTGGAGCTTTTTCAGCAGCCTGAACAATCTTCGAGTTTTTCCGCAAACTGTTAGAGCATATTGATATTGTCCTTCTCCC